>NZ_JBSEFI010000018.1:0-91500 GCF_053570605.1 Flavobacterium sp. U410 | reverse complement strand
TACTGTAATTGACGATACTGTTACTGAAAATTCAGGTGTCTTAACAGCGAACCAATCGGGTGCTACCTATCAATGGTATAGCTGTCCAAATACTATTCTAACAGGGGAAACAGATCAAAGCTATACTCCTACTGTTGATGGCGATTATAAAGTCGAAATTACCGTTGGTTCATGTACTGTTGAATCTAATTGTACCACAGTATTAGATGTAAAAGATTTTGAGAGAAGTAATAGTTTCTCAATATATCCAAATCCTGCAAAACAAACTCTTTTCATTAAGACAATGGAGGATAAAGAATTGGTGATTGTCAATCAACTGGGACAAACCGTTAAAAAATTAAACGTGCTTTCTTCTATTGAAAACGCAATTGATATTAGTAATTTGTCGCAAGGAATCTATCTGATCCTAGATATTAATAACTCTTCGAAAAGCCAAAAACTGATTATAAATAACTAATTCTCAAAAAAAGAGCGATTCAAATTTGAATCGCTCTTTTTATTTTTAGGACTAGTCAACTGTCAATTAGTCAAAAATTCATTAGAAAGGAACATCAGAATCGTCATCATCTGTAGAATTCATATTGCTTCCAAAAGCTTCATTAGGTGACGGTAAATTTGGTGTTATAAATGGATTACTGTCATCCAAATTCATTTTAGAAGGCAATTCGTCAAAAGGTGAACTGAAATCATCTAAATTGTCAAACTTACCTAAACTTCCCACAAACTTAAGACGAATGTTATCCAAACCTCCGTTACGGTGTTTTGCTACGATAAATTCGGCCTGACCTTGAGTTGGCGAACGTTCTTCGTCATCCCATTCTTCAATTTTATAGTATTCCGGACGGTAAATAAACGATACAATATCGGCATCCTGCTCAATCGCTCCCGATTCCCTTAAGTCAGAAAGCAAAGGTCGTTTACTGGAACCACGTGTTTCTACTGCACGCGATAACTGTGAAAGTGCAATTACCGGAACGTTCAATTCTTTTGCCAATGCCTTTAAGTTACGGGAAATAGTTGAAATTTCCTGCTCACGATTTCCGCCTCCTTTACCATTTCCACCAGCTGTCATCAACTGAAGATAATCGATCACAATCATTTTAATTCCATATTGTGAAGCCAAACGTCTCGCTTTGGCACGTAAATCGAAAATAGACAATGATGGTGTATCATCAATATACAATGGTGCTTTTTCTAAATCTTTTACTTTAATAGAAAGCTGCTCCCATTCGTGTTTTTCTAACTTTCCGGTTCTTAATTTTTCGGAAGACAATCCTGTTTCCGATGAGATCAAACGCGTAATCAACTGTACAGACGACATCTCTAAAGAGAAAAATGCCACCGGAGCTTGATAATCGATTGCCATATTTCGTGCCATTGACAACGTAAACGCCGTTTTACCCATACCGGGACGCGCTGCCACAATAATCAAATCGGAAGGTTGCCAACCTGAAGTTAGCTTATCCAAATCATGAAAACCTGTTGGAATTCCACTTAACCCTTCTTTATTGGAAATTTCTTCAATTCTTTTTTTCGCTTGAATTACCAAACTTTGAGCCGATTCTGAACTACGCTTGATATTTCCTTGTGTTACTTCATATAGTTTGGATTCGGCTTTGTCTAATAAATCAAAAACATCGGTAGTTTCATCATACGATTCTTCGATAATTTCATTAGAAATTTTAATTAAGCTTCGCTGAATGTATTTCTGTAAAATAATTCTTGAGTGGAATTCGATATGTGCCGAAGATGAAATTTTTTGTGTCAACTGAATGAGATAAAAATCACCTCCGGAAAGCTCTAATTTTCCGTTTCTCTTTAACTGAGCTGAAACTGTTAATAAGTCGATAGGTTGTGTATCATTGAACAGTTCAACGATAGCTTCAAAAATATATTTATGTGCATCTTTGTAAAAGGCATCGGGTTGTAAAATATCAATTACTTCATCAACTCCCTTTTTGTCAATCATCATAGCTCCCAATACCGCCTCTTCTAAATCAAGAGCCTGCGGAGGAAGTTTTCCTTTTTCTAAATTAATAATAGTAGTTTTATCTACTTTAATAGGGTTTATATTTTTGATGTTTTCCATTTTGCTAAGGTAACCAAAAATTAATAGCTTGATTTATAAGTTAATAAACAAAACACGTTAACAACTCTGTTTATAACTGGCTGCATTTTGTTAATAAGGCAAAAAAAATCCGAAACGGTAAGGCTTCGGATAATTCTAGTTTTTTTGAAGGCTTATTCTTTAAACTCGCCCATATTACAGTATTTATCCATTCTTTGAGCTGTTAAATCAGTTGTTGATAAATCTTTCAATTCTTTATATGATTTTGAAATAAATTTCTCTACAGTTTTAAAAGTAGTTTCTCTATCGTAATGAGCTCCTCCCAGCGGTTCAGGAATAATATCATCAATTAATTTCTGTTTTTTCATATCAGGAGCAGTCAATTTCAATGCATCAGCTGCTTGTTCTTTGAATTCCCAACTTCTCCATAAAATAGACGAACAAGATTCCGGAGAGATTACAGAGTACCAAGTGTTTTCCAACATGAATACACGATCTCCGACACCTATTCCTAAAGCTCCACCTGAAGCTCCTTCTCCAACAATTACACAGATGATAGGTACTTTTAAACGGCACATTTCAAAAATATTGCGAGCAATAGCTTCACCTTGTCCCCTTTCTTCTGCTTCCAGTCCCGGATAAGCACCCGGAGTGTCAATGAAAGTTACAACCGGTAAATTAAACTTCTCAGCCATTTTCATCAAACGCAAAGCTTTGCGATATCCTTCCGGATTAGCCATACCGAAATTTCTAAATTGACGTGTTTTGGTATTGAATCCTTTTTGTTGACCAATAACCATAAAGGATTGTCCGTCAATTTTACCTAAACCGCCTACCATTGCTTTATCGTCTTTTACTCCTCTGTCGCCAAAAAGTTCTAAAAAAGTGTCTCCGCATAAAGCCCTGATATAGTCCATTGTATAAGGACGACTTGGATGTCTTGACAACTGTACTCTTTGCCAAGCGGTTAAGTTTTTATATATATTTTTCTTTGTTTCTTCTAATTTCTTTTCGATTTGTTTACAAGTATTCGAAACATCTACATCCGATTCTTGCCCTATCACTACGCATTTATCCAACTGATCTTCAAGCTCTTTAATCGGTAGTTCAAAATCTAAATATTCCATAGGTTATTAAATTTGGTTCTTGTTTGCTAATACAAAGATAAAATTTTCAATAATATTAACTTCAGTTATTTTTGAGTTTTTGTTTTTTCTGGTAGTTTTTCACCACTGCATTTAATAAAACAGTTGATAATATAATAAGTGCTCCGACATAAAACGAAGGATTCATTTTTTCCTTTTCGTTGAAAACTAAGACGGCTAAAATAATTCCGTAAATAGGTTCTAAATTGATGGTCAACATCACGGTATAAGGAGTCAAATGTTTCATGACTGCAACCGATGCAATAAAAGCATAGGCTGTACAAACTGATGCTAAAAGAAACAACCAGCCTAAATCGGATAATGAGATTTGGAAAAATTCTGCTGAAAAGCCAGAAGTCACCAATAAGTATATTGACAAGAAAAATACTCCGCCTAATAATTCGTAAAAAGAAATAGTTGCCGGATGGTATTCTTTGGCAAACTTTCCGTTAATCACGGAAAACAAAGCGGATAGAAAAGCTGACGTTAAGGCTAATACAATTCCTAAGACATAATCGCCTTCCACATTAAAAATAATATACAAACCTAGAACAACAATGAGTCCGAACAGCACTTCGTACCAAACTACTTTTTTACCATACAATAACGGCTCCAAAAAAGAAGCAAAAAAAGCTCCGGTCGATAAACACGCTAAAGTCACAGAAACATTGGAAACTTTAATTGCTTTAAAAAAAGTAAGCCAATGTAAAGCAATCACTAAACCGGCCAACACCATAAAAAAAACAGCTCTTTTGCCTAGTCTTAAAGGTATTTTTCTCCAACCGATAAATAAAAGAATAATTGTAGTTGCTATAGCCATTCGCCACCAAACCAACGGCAAAGCATCTAAAGAAATAAGCGCTCCTAAAACCGCAGTAAATCCCCAAATAAACACAATTAAATGAAGATGTAAATAACTCTTAAGATTATCGTTTTGCATTTCGCAATAAGTAAAAAGCTAAAACTCCGAAAACAATATTAGGAAACCAAACTGCTAACAAAGGGGAAATACTAGATTTCTCGGCCATGGTTCCAAAAACTTTATCAAAGAAAATAAAAGTAAACGCTATACAAATTCCGATAGCTAAATTGACTCCCATTCCTCCTCTTCTTTTCATTGAAGAAACCGAAACGGCTATAATCGTTAAAATAAAAGCAGATACCGGTAAGCTGAATTTTTTATAAAAAACGACTAAATAGGTATTAATATTAGCACTTCCTTTTGCACGTTCCTTATTAATAAAATCATTCAATTGACCAATTGTCATCGTTTCGGCAACATAAATAACAGGCGTTAAATCATCAGGCTCAAAATTGTATTTCTTAATTTCTTTGTTGGAAGAAGTCAAAACGTCGTCTAAATCTCCGATTTTTCGACTGGTATAATTAAATAAGGTATATACTTTTGTTTCCTCGTTATATTTAATTCTATTAGCATTTATACGTTCTGCTAATTTAGTTCCTTCAAATTTCTCGTAAACAAAATTAAATCCGGTTTTAGACAAGTAATTATAATTACTAACATAAATATACTCGTTGGGGCTAATTTGTCTAAAGATATCCGACGTTTCCCGGGTTTTATTATTCCCTTTTAAGTATTCGTATCGAAAATCATTAAAACCTTTACTTGCTTTAGGTACTAGGAAAAACCCCATAACTAAAGCAAAAACAGAAACTATAGTTGCTCCTATAAAATAAGGCTTTAAAAAACGTTGAAAAGAAATTCCCGAACTTAAAATGGCAATAATCTCTGTATTATTAGCTAATTTCGATGTAAACCAAATAACAGATAAGAACAAAAATATAGGGAATAACAAGTTGGCAAAGTAAACTGTAAAATCGACATAATACAACAGAATTTTCTCTATTGGAACATTCTTTTCAATCATTTTATTTACCTTTTCAGATACGTCAATAACTATTCCAATAGGGATAAACATTAACAGCATGACTGAAAAAGTAGCCAAATAACGTTTTAAAATGTACTTGTCAATTAGTTTTAGCATACTTATAATCTTTGTGCTAATTGAATAACCATTTTATCTTTCCACTCGCGGAATGTTCCTGCTAAAATTTGTCGTCTAGCCTCACGAACTAACCATAAATAGAAACCTAAGTTATGAATAGTTGCAATTTGCTTTCCTAAATATTCATTAGCAGCGAACAAGTGACGAAGATACGATTTTGAATATTCCAAATCCACGAAAGTATGTCCCATTTCGTCAATCGGACTAAAATCGGCTTCCCATTTTTTATTTTTAATGTTGATAATTCCGTTTGCCGTAAACAACATTCCATTTCTGGCGTTTCGTGTTGGCATTACACAATCAAACATATCAATTCCTAAAGCAATATTTTCCAAAATATTAACCGGAGTTCCCACTCCCATTAAATATCTCGGTTTGTCTTCCGGTAAAATAGCTGTTACTACTTCGGTCATTGCATACATTTCTTCAGCAGGTTCCCCAACAGAAAGTCCACCAATTGCATTCCCTTCTGCACCAACATTTGCAATATATTCCGCTGATTGTTGGCGTAAATCTTTATATGTACTTCCTTGAACAATTGGGAACAGTGTTTGCTCATAACCATATTTCACAGGAACTTTTTTCAAATGATCCACACAACGATCTAGCCAACGATGTGTCATGTGCATTGAGCGTTTAGCATAACGGTAATCACACGGATATGGTGTACATTCATCAAATGCCATGATAATATCGGCACCAATAGTGCGCTGGATTTCCATTACATTTTCCGGGGAAAAGAAATGATACGATCCATCAATATGTGATTTGAATTTTACACCTTCTTCTTTAATTTTTCTATTGGAAGACAAAGAATACACTTGATATCCTCCAGAATCGGTTAAGATATTGCGATCCCAATTCATAAATTTGTGCAATCCGCCCGCCTTTTCTAAAATATCGGTTTGCGGACGAAGATATAAATGATACGTATTCCCTAAAATAATATCAGGATTAATATCTTCTTTTAATTCTCTTTGGTGCACTCCTTTTACAGAAGCTACAGTTCCTACAGGCATAAAAATAGGTGTTTCAATTACGCCATGATCTGTTGTAATAACACCTGCTCTTGCTTGACTTTTTGTGTCTTTCTTTAATAAATCAAACTTCATAAACAAAATTTTCAGGGCAAATATAAAGGAAATGAACCACTTGAAAGTACTTGGTTGTAAAATTTAGAATAGTTTTAGGATTTATTTTGTGGATAAATATAGTATAACTTTAATAAGTTCCTGATAAAAGGTTTGTTGGAAGAAAAATTAAAAATTATTTTTGCAGAAATTTTAATCAAAATAAATGAAACCTAACACACAACAATTACAAGATTTAACCATTCAGGTAAGACGTGATATTTTACGAATGGTTCACGCCGTGAATTCAGGACATCCTGGAGGATCACTTGGCTGTACCGAATTCTTAGTCGTATTATATCAATATATGATGGATCGTAAAGAAGGTTTTGATATGGACGGGATCGGAGAAGATTTATTCTTTTTATCAAACGGACATATTTCTCCTGTTTTCTACAGTGTTCTAGCGAGAAGCGGTTATTTCTCAGTTTCAGAATTAGCTACTTTCAGAAAAATAAACTCTCGTCTTCAAGGTCACCCTACCACTCACGAAGGTTTACCGGGAATCAGAATGGCTTCCGGATCTTTAGGACAAGGAATGAGTGTGGCTATTGGTGCTGCTTTGACTAAAAAATTAAATGGCGACAATCATTTGGTTTATAGTTTACATGGAGACGGAGAATTACAAGAAGGACAAATTTGGGAAGCTGCGATGTATGCTTCTGCCAAAAAAGTAGACAACTATATTGCAACGGTTGATTACAACGGACAACAAATCGATGGTTCTACAGAAGATGTTCTTTCATTAGGTAATCTTAAAGCTAAATTTGAAGCTTTTGGTTGGGATGTTTTAGAAGTAAAAGAAGGAAATAATATTGAAGCTATTATTACCGGAATGACTGAAGCAAAATCAAGAACCGGAAAAGGAAAACCGGTTTGTGTGTTATTATACACAGAAATGGGTAATGGTGTTGATTTCATGATGCACACACATGCTTGGCACGGTAAAGCTCCAAGTGATGAGCAATTAGCTAACGCATTATCTCAAAATCCTGAAACTTTAGGAGATTATTAATTCAACACACAACTCGAAATGAAAAAATACGAAAATACAGGAAGTAAAGATACTCGTTCAGGTTTTGGTGCCGGTTTAACAGAACTAGGCCAAAAGAACGAAAATGTAGTAGCACTTTGTGCTGATTTAATCGGTTCGCTTAAAATGGATGATTTCAAAAAAAATCACCCGGAACGTTTCTTTCAAATAGGTATTGCCGAAGCTAATATGATCGGTATTGCTGCTGGTATGACTATCGGAGGTAAAATTCCTTTTACGGGAACTTTTGCTAACTTTTCAACCGGACGTGTTTACGATCAAATTCGTCAATCGGTAGCTTATTCTGATAAAAATGTAAAAATCTGTGCTTCGCATGCCGGATTAACATTAGGTGAAGATGGTGCTACTCACCAAATCTTAGAAGACATTGGTTTGATGAAAATGTTACCGGGAATGATAGTGATTAACCCATGCGACTATAACCAAACCAAAGCAGCTACTATCGCTATTGCTGACCACCACGGACCAGTTTACTTGCGTTTTGGTCGTCCAAGCGTTCCAAACTTCACTCCGGAAAACGGTGAATTTGTAATTGGTAAAGCAGTAATGCTAAACGAAGGTACTGATGTTACTATTTTAGCAACAGGTCACTTAGTCTGGGAAGCTTTAGTTGCTGCCGAAAAATTAGAAGAAAAAGGAATTTCTGCAGAAGTAATTAATATTCACACGATTAAACCTTTAGATGAAGAAGCAATTTTGAAATCAGTTGCTAGAACAGGTTGTGTGGTTACTGCTGAAGAACACAATGTTATCGGTGGTTTAGGAGAAAGTGTTTCCAGAACATTAATCACAAACAATCCGGTTCCGCAAGAATTTGTGGGTGTAAATGACAGTTTCGGAGAAAGTGGAACTCCAGCGCAATTAATGGAAAAATACGGCTTAAATGCTGATGCTATTTTTAAAGCTGCTGAAAAAGCTATTTCAAGAAAAAAATAATCTTAGAATTATTTATAAAATAGAAAACCACGCTAAAAGCGTGGTTTTTTCATTAGAATACAATTCTTTCAAATTTATCTATTAAATCCAGATTTAAAACCGTCATTTTATTAGAAATGTCTCTTTTAAACATGGGTAGAAATTTAGCTCCATATTCTACTTCATCAAACAAATAAGATGTTCTTTTGACAACCGTTGTACTATACATATCATCAAAAGCTTTAAAGAAAACAATGAATTCACCGTGTATATTTTTAAATTCCTCTTCCGAGAAATTGTAGAGCGGACTATTTTCTGTAATAGGATGAACAATTGTCCAATTGAGAGGCAACGCATTAATTTTATCCATTTCGAGGTCTAAAATGTAAAACTTATTCACTTTTGTACCATTCTCATCGACGTTAATTCCAAGTGTTAAGCGTATTTCAGCATCTATAAGATTGGTATTCTTATAAGGTGCCAAGCGAAACATAAGTGCTTTCCCTCCTTCATAAGGTGCGATTATAGCATTCTTAGAAAATTTAATATAAGCTTTAGCTTTACTAAATCGTCCAAAAAACAAACCGGTAGCAATGGCAAAAGTTAGTAACCCAATTAAAGCTTCAATGGAAGACACAAAACTGGTTAGAAAACCTGTTGGGTTAATATGTCCGTAACCAACAGTTGTACACGTTTGTACACTAAAAAAGAAGGCTTGACCAAATTTCTCCAATTCATTATCTGCAATAATACCATTCAAATATTCTACTCCAATGTTATAATAAAGCGTCGCAAAAAATAAATTCACTACCAAATAAAACAAAAACACGATAGCCCAAAACTTCATACTTGAAATATTGAGCATAGCATGATACCAACTAATGCTCTCTAAGAAACTTATTCCTTTTTTCTTCACATTAGCATTACCTTCTTTGGTAATAAAACGTCCTCCGTAATTTGAAGCATTGGAACCAAAACCCGTATCCTTCTCTATTTTTGCTTTGCTATTTATTCTTTTAAAAATTGCCATCCTTTGTAATTTCAAGTAAAGCTAAATAAAAAATCCCAATCTATCGATTGGGATACTATCTATACTGTTTCTTTCACAAATTCGATTCGGACACTTCCTTCTTCATCTATTTTTGACAAATGAACCGGATGCAAGGTATTAACCAGTTCCGGATTCCAAGGTGTTTTTACTTTTACGTAATTTTCCGTAAACCCGTGAATGTACCCTTCTTTATTTTCGCCTTCAAACAAAACGGTTCTTGTTGTTCCGATTTGACTTTCATAAAAAGCTCTTCGTTTTTTAACGGAAAGTCCGCGTAACATTTTACTTCGTTTCGAACGCACATTCATTGGCACTACTCCATCCATTGCAACAGCTTCGGTATTATCTCTTTCCGAATAGGTAAACACGTGTAAATACGAAATATCCAAATCATTTAAAAAATGATACGTTTCCAAAAAATGTTCGTCGGTTTCACCCGGAAAACCAACAATCACATCGACTCCGATACACGCATGCGGCATTACTTCACGAATTTTAGCCACTCGTTCCGAATACAACTCACGCATATAACGACGTTTCATTTTCTTCAGAATATCATTGCTTCCGCTTTGCAACGGAATATGAAAATGCGGGACAAATGTTCTGCTTTTTGAAACAAATTCTATGGTTTCGTTTTTCAACAAATTAGGCTCGATAGACGAAATACGCAAACGCTCAATTCCTTCGACTTCGTCCAAATTTTGAACCAATTCTAAAAACGTATGTTCGTGTTTTTTGTTACCAAATTCACCTTTACCATAATCACCAATATTCACTCCGGTCAACACGATTTCTCGAATTCCCTGAGCCGAAATTTCAGCAGCATTCTTCAATACATTTTCCATAGTATCGCTACGAGAAATTCCTCGAGCCAGCGGAATCGTGCAATACGTACATTTATAATCACAACCGTCCTGTACTTTTAAGAAAGCACGCGTTCTGTCGCCAATAGAATAACTTCCGACGTAAAAATCAGCCTCTTCAATTTCGCAAGAATGCACCTCGCCCATATCATTTTTAGACAAGTCATTGATGTAATCGGTAATTTTAAATTTTTCGGTAGCTCCTAAAACCAAATCCACTCCGTCAACTGCAGCTAATTCTTCCGGTTTTAATTGGGCATAACAACCCACAGCAGCTACAAACGCTTTATCATTTTTCTTAAGTGCTTTGCGAACGATTTGTTTGAATTGTTTATCAGCATTGTCAGTAACCGAACAAGTATTGATAACGTAAATATCGGCTACTTCTTCAAAATCAACACGTTGAAATCCTTCGTCTTGAAAATTTCTGGCGATAGTTGATGTTTCTGAGAAATTCAATTTGCATCCTAAAGTGTAGAATGCTACTTTATTTTTATTTTCCATACGTAACACTCAATTAATGAAATCGTTGTCAAAAAATTGAGGAGTACAAAGATAAGATTAAATTAGATATTTAGACCATTAGAGATTTGCATATTTTTAAAATCTGATGTATTTCTACAATAACGCTGTAACTTTTAAAAATTTTCTTGCGTATAATTACCAAAAAAGATTATGGCAGGTTATTATGGTTCTCCAAAAGTTGCACTACAAAACAACAAAGCTTTATTGGGAGAAAAAAATAGACTTTCTAGAAAAGATTATATTGGCTCAATTGATTCTGAAGGACACGATCCCATAAAAGCTACACCGGAATTGTTAGAAGAAATTCGCATTCGGTTTCAAGCTGAAAATAAAAAAAGAAAGAAAAGACAAATCCTCCTTGCTCTTCTTTCTTTAGTTATAACTTTATGTCTTTTGTTAATCGTTGTATTTGCTTAATCTATTTCTGATTGACCTATATCTTGAATAGAATCTATTTTTACTTCTTCTTTTTTCCATTTTTTCTCTAAGAGAATGTAGACCAAATAGACCGAACCTGCACCAGCCGGTATTCCTAGAAGTGCCATGAGTACAGAATTATCCCAATCGATTTCAAAGCCAAAAAACAAGCTCATTAAACCTAAAGTTAACCCTATAATAGCTTGACCTACATAATACACAACAACACCTAAAAAAGCAAACAACCATTTGTTTTGGTTGTATTTTTCAGCCAATTGGTAAAAATATTTTCCTACCCAATAAATTAAAATGATTCCAAACATTATTCTTTTCTATACTTCTTAGTTTCTTCAAAAACGTGTTCTAAAATGGCTGCATCTTGTTCGGTGAACTCCACATGACGACGACTCATTACAATCTTAGCCGTTTCAAAAGCTTTTTTAGTAATGTAAGTTGTAAAACCCGAAGCGCCACCCCAAGAAAAACTAGGTACAAAATTGCGAGGAAATCCGCTTCCGAAAATATTAGCCAAAACTCCAACCACTGTTCCTGTATTAAACATAGTGTTAATACCACATTTACTATGATCGCCCATCATTAAACCACAAAACTGCAATCCGGTTTTAGCAAAACCTTCCGTTTCATAGCTCCACAAACGAACTTCTTCGTAGTTGTTTTTTAAGTTGGAATTGTTAGAATCGGCACCAATATTACACCATTCGCCCAAAACTGAATTCCCTAAAAATCCGTCGTGACCTTTGTTTGAATACGCAAATAAAACCGAATTACTCACTTCTCCACCCACACGGCAATGTGGACCAACAGTAGTAGCACCATAAATTTTAGCGCCTAATTTCACTTGCGCCTCTTCGCACAAAGCAAAAGGCCCGCGAATTAATGAACCTTCCATAATTTCGGTATTTTTCCCAATATAAATAGGTCCCGAAGAAGCGTTTAACGTCACAAACTCTAATTTGGCACCTTCTTCAATAAAAATATTTTCAGGAGCAATTACATTGACACTTTTAGGAATAGGTTGCGAAAATCGCCCTTCAGTAAGCAATTCAAAATCTTCACGAATGGCTATGTCATTTTTTGCAAAAATGTCCCAAGTGTTTTCAATTCTAATGAAATCTTCATCATAGTCAATCAAGTCATATTCATCAAAATCAATATCTTCTTGTGTGTCATTCGTATAAAAAGCAATAATTTCTTCACCCGAAATAATCGCCTGATTTTTCTCCAAATTCAAAATCATTTCTACTAAAACTTCATTCGGAAAAAACGAAGCATTAATCATAATATTTTCCTCCATTTCCACCATCGGAAATTTATCCATCAAATATTCTTCCGTTAAAGTGGTAGTAGTATAACCCAAGTATTTTTCCCATTTTTCGCGGATTGTTAAAATCCCGACACGAATATCGGCTACCGGACGAGTAAAAGTAAACGGAAGTAAAGCATTGCGAACCGTTCCGTCAAAAAGTATATAGTTCATGATTTTGAAGTCAATAAATTTAAGTGTCGCTAAGTTACAAAGTTTTTCTATAAAAATGCTAGAAATAAGAAGCACACTACAAGATTTCAAATTACCGGTTGTCGCGCTGTCCACTCTATTTATTTTTTGTCACACTTCGGCAAGCTCCGTATTACAAAAAATAAGATGCCGTTTCCATCGCGGCTAAACATTGCGTTTTGCTTTCGCAACTTTAGCGCATAAAAAAAACCACGCAAAGAGCGTGGTTTTTTATATTGTGATAAATTTCGATTATTTTTTATCGAATTTAGCATATTTAGTTTTGAATTTATCAATACGACCAGCTGTATCGATAAGTTTAGATTTACCAGTATAAAATGGGTGAGACGTTCTAGAAATCTCCATTTTAAATACAGGATACTCAACACCATCAACTTCGATAGTTTCTTTAGTTTCTACTGTAGATTTTGTAATAAACACATCTTCATTTGACATATCTTTGAATGCCACTAATCTGTAATTTTCCGGGTGAATACCTTTTTTCATAATGTAAATCTTTTATTTGCGATTACCTGTTACTCCGCGGCTTTCTCTTCAAAAGGTGTAAGCAACACAATAACCTTTTATTGTTAATCTTTTTTATTTGAGAGTGCAAATTTACACTAAATTTTTAATTTACAAGCTTTACTGTAACTTTTTTTATTTTTCTTCAACTAATATAGATAACTTATTCTGTTTATATTTGTAATTTATTTTAATATGGAACAAACTACATCACCTAGCAAATCGGGAACAAATTACGCAATCGTATTTGGAATCATCATGATTCTTGAATTGGTTCTTATGTATGCTCTTAATATGAATGCACAAACAAACCCTACAATTGGCGTTATTATTAATGTTCTTAATTACCTTGTTTTACCTTTTACTTTTATCTATTTAGCAGCTAACCACTTTAAAAACAAAGTAAACGGCGGTTATATTTCTTTCGGACAAACTTTAAAAGTAGGCTTATCTATCTGTGCTTTAGCAGCTGTTATTTATGGTGTATTCTATTTTATTTTTGATTTTATTTTTCCAGAATTCAAAACAGATATGATTAGCCAAATTGAAGCGATAACTGTAAAACAAAATCCAAATATTACAGCCGAGCAATTAAAAATGTCTATGAAGTTTGTTAAAACATTCATGGAACCTTACGTTGCTATTCCATTTTCAATTGTGATGTATAGCGTAATTGGTTTAATCCACTCTTTAATTGTTGGTGCTATTGTAAAAAAGGACAAACCTGCTTTCTAATTGTATGAACCTATCTATAGTAATCCCTTTATTAAACGAACAAGAATCGTTGCCTGAGTTACACCAATGGATTAAGAAAGTGATGGATACGCATCACTTTTCGTATGAAATTTGGTTTATTGATGATGGCAGTACTGATGATTCTTGGAATATTATCCAATCACTATCGAAAGAAAATCCGAGTGTAAAAGGAATTCGTTTTTTCCGTAATTACGGAAAAAGTCAAGCTTTACACGCCGGTTTTGCGCGAACTAATGGTGAAGTGGTTATTACTATGGATGCCGATCTACAAGATAGCCCCGATGAAATTCCGGAATTATACCACATGATTACCAAAGAAGGTTACGATTTAGTTTCGGGTTGGAAAAAGAAACGTTACGATTCTGTCATTGGTAAAAACTTGCCGTCAAAATTATTCAATTGGGCAGCCCGAAAAACATCCGGTGTAGTTTTACACGACTTCAACTGCGGTTTAAAAGCCTACAACAGTAAAGTAGTGAAAAACGTAGAAGTTTCGGGAGAAATGCACCGCTATATTCCGGTATTGGCAAAAAATGCAGGTTTTGCTAAAATTGGCGAAAAAGTAGTACAGCATCAAGCCCGCAAATACGGAGAATCTAAATTTGGAATGGAACGTTTTATCAACGGATTTTTAGATCTGATTACGATTTGGTTTCTATCAAAATTCGGAAAAAGCCCGATGCACTTGTTTGGCGCACTAGGTGTGTTGATGTTTATCATCGGTTTTATTTCAGCCGGATTCATTGGATTTTTAAAACTTTGGAAATTATACCATCAAGAACCCACCATTTTAGTTACTGACAATCCGTGGTTTTACATTGCTTTGACCACCATGATTATTGGTACTCAATTTTTCTTAGCCGGTTTTTTAGGCGAAATTATTTTAAAAACAAAAAGCAACGAAGAACGCTATAAAATAGAGCAAGAAATATAAGCCCTCTATTAGTCATATATTCTTTGTAAATTTGCATTCCAAAATTTGATTTAAATATGCATATCGATCAACATATTTTAGATAAAGTAAACGAATGGCTTACTCCTGTTTTTGACGAAAAAACACAAGAAACCATTAAAGAAATGATAACCTCTAGTCCGAAAGAATTAGAAGATAGTTTTTATAAAAATTTAGAATTCGGAACAGGCGGAATGCGTGGAATTATGGGCGTAGGCACCAACCGAATTAACCAATATACCCTAGGTAAAAACACACAAGGGCTTTCTAATTATCTGAAAAAAGTTTTTGCCGGAGAAGAAATTAAAGTCGCTATTGCTTACGATTGTAGAAACAACAGCAACACTTTAGCTAAAGTTGTAGCTGATGTTTTTTCCGCAAATGGAATTAAGGTGTACTTATTTTCCGAATTGCGCCCAACGCCAGAATTATCGTTTGCTGTTCGTTATTTGAACTGTCATGCCGGAATTGTTTTGACAGCTTCTCACAATCCGCCGGAATACAACGGTTATAAAGTGTATTGGCAAGATGGCGGACAATTGGTTCCACCACAAGATGGCGAAATTATTCAAGTGATTGAAAGTTTACAATACAACGAGATTCTTTTTGAAGCGAATGAGAGCTTAATCGAATATATTGATACAGAAATTGATCAGGCTTTTTGGAAATCAACCGTTGAAAATGCAAGTTTTGACACGCCACAAGAAGCGAAAGACAATTTAAAAATTGTTTACACGCCTTTACACGGAACTTCTGTAAAAGCAATTCCAAATGTTTTGGACTTAGCGGGATACAAAGATGTAAACATTGTAGAAGAACAACGCGTTCCAAACGGAAATTTCCCAACAGTTAAATCACCAAATCCGGAAGAGCCGGAAGCGTTAACGATGGCATTAGCTTTAGCCGACAAAATCAACGCTGATATTGTAGTAGGAACCGATCCTGATTCTGACCGATTGGGAGTTGCTGTTCGCGATTTAGACGGAAAAATGAAATTGTTAAATGGCAACCAAACGATGGTTATCATGACCGCTTTCCTTTTAGAACAATGGAAACGCGCCGGAAAATTTAAAGGAAACGAATTTATTGGTTCTACTATTGTTTCTACTCCATTAATGCTTGAATTAGCAGAAGCCTATGGTGTAGAATGTAAAGTAGGATTAACAGGTTTCAAATGGATTGCGAAATTCATTAAAGATTTCCCGAACCAAAAGTTTATTGGCGGGGGTGAAGAGAGTTTTGGTTACATGGTAGGCGACAATGTTCGTGATAAAGATGCCGTAGCGGCTATTTTATTGGTTTGTGAAATTGCTGCTCAAGCTAAAGCTTCAGGAAGCAGCCTGTTCCAGGAATTAATCAATCTTTCTGTAGATTTTGGATTTTATAAAGAACATTTAATTTCGATTACCAAAAAAGGAATTGAAGGGGCTAACGAGATCAAACAAATGATGATCGATTTACGCGAACATCCTTTGACAGCAATTGCCGGAGAACGTGTAGTTTGTATTGAAGATTACCAAAGTTCTAAAGGCAAAGACTTTATGAATGATATTGAATTTGATATTCATATCCCTAAATCAAACGTTTTAATTTACTATTTAGAAGACGGAAGTAAAATTTGTGCTCGTCCTAGCGGAACTGAACCTAAAATAAAGTTCTATTTTAGCGTACATCAGGTGTTGCCTTCTGCCGATGAATATCAATCTGTAGAGAAAAAATTAGACGCTAAAATTGCGCAAATTATTACCGAAATGAAATTGAACTAATGAAAAAAATCATTAAAAAATTAATGCCACATGTCAAGCCTTTAAAAAGACATGTGGTTTGGAATATTATCTATAACATCTTATATGCTCTTTTTGGCACATTATCTTTTGTAATGCTTATTCCGTTATTAAACGTAATGTTTGATAAAAATCAAAGAGTTTTAAAAGAGCCTGTTTTAGCAACAAGAGATAGTTGGTATGACTATATAGTTAATATCAAAGAAGTTTTTGAATATGTAAAAGAACTTTTCAATTATAAAGTAACTTCACTTACAGAAAATGGCGAACCGCAATTTGCTTTACTTTTAGTGGTTTCGTTAGTAATTATCACATTTTTATTAAAAAACTTGGTCGGTTACTTTGCTTCATATCATATGCTGCATTTACGAAACGGTATTATGACAAGCTTGAGAGAAGAAATGTACAATAAGATCATTAGCTTACCGGTATCTTTCTATTCTGAAAAAAGAAAAGGAGATGTTATGGCGCGTATGCTGGGTGATATTGGAGAAGTTCAAAATTCATTCTTCACCTTACTCGAATTAATTGTAAAAGAACCTCTTACCATCATCTTTTCTATTGTGATGATGTTTACTTTTAGCTGGAAATTAAGCATTTTTGTTTTTATTTTTATTCCAATATCGGGGCTTATTATCTCTAGAATTGGTAAAAACTTAAAAGCCCAATCTTTAAAAGCTCAAAACGAAGGCGGATATATGATTTCCTTAGCTGAAGAAACTTTAACCGGATTAAAAGTCGTAAAAAGCTACAATGCTGAACCTATTTTTAAACAGAAATTTAAAGACTCCATTAACCGTTTATTACGCTTAGCTAATAAAATGGGAAAAAAACACAACTTAGCTTCTCCTATGAGTGAATTTTTAGGAATTGTTACTATTGCTGTTTTGTTATGGTATGGTGGTAACCTAGTTTTAGTTGAAAAAACGTTAGAAGGAACTGTCTTTATTTCTTTCATGGGATTAGCTTACAACATCTTAACCCCTGCAAAAGCTATTTCTAAAGCTTCTTATCAGGTTAAGAATGGTATCGCTTCTGCTGAACGTGTTTTTGAAATTCTAGAACAAGAAAACACCATTGACAGTAAAGAAAATGCATTAGTTAAGGACACTTTTGAAAAAGCTATTACCATCGAAAACATCAACTTTAGATATGGGAACGAAAATGTTTTGAAAAACTTTTCTCTTAAAGTCCCTAAAGGAAAAACAGTTGCTTTGGTTGGTCAATCGGGTTCCGGAAAAAGTACCATCGCTAATTTATTGACTCGTTTTTATGATGTGAATGAAGGAAGCATTAAAATTGACGATACAGACATCCGCGATTGGAACATTCATTCGCTTCGCGGATTAATGGGATTAGTAACTCAAGATTCCATTTTATTCAACGACACTATCAAAGGAAATTTATTGATAGGTAAACCGGATGCTACTGACGAAGAAATCATTGAAGCATTAAAGATTGCCAATGCGTATGAATTCGTAAAAGACTTACCTAACGGAATAGAGACTAATATCGGGGACGCCGGTGGAAGATTATCCGGTGGACAAAAACAGCGTTTGTCTATTGCTCGTGCGGTATTGAAAAATCCACCGATTATGATTTTGGACGAAGCCACTTCTGCTTTAGATACAGAAAGTGAAAAATTAGTTCAGGTCGCTTTAGAAAACATGATGCAAAACAGAACTTCTGTAGTTATTGCACACCGTTTGTCTACTATTCAAAAAGCCGATACTATTGTAGTCATGAATAGAGGTGAAATTGTAGAACAAGGTACTCATGCTGAATTAATGGCTAAAGACGGTACTTATGCTAAATTAGTTTCGCTACAATCTTTTGAATAAAACTTAGTTTAAAAAAACACCAAAATCTCCATGAAATGCTTACATTTGATGGAGATTTTTTTATGTATGTATATTGAAAATTCCAATATTAAACTGAGCGACAATGACGATACCATAGTCTGGAAATACTTAGATTTATCTAAATTTTTAGACATGTTATTATCCGAAAAACTCTTTATGTCGCGCTCTGATAAATTTGAAGATCAGTATGAAGGAACGTTTTCTGAACCTACTTATGAAGAAATCAAAAAAATTGCCGAGAACAATCCGAAGTTTTTAGATTACTACAAATCGCATCGCGAAAAAGTCGTGATTAGCAGTTGGCATGCCAATGAATATGAATCTTTTGCCATGTGGCAAATTTTCACCAAAAACAACGAAGGTTTAGCTATTCAATCCACAATAGGACGTTTAAAAGCTGCTTTGCAACCCGAAAAGCATTTTGAGCAGTTTATTGGCGAAGTAAATTATATTGATTACAAAAAAGATTTTATTCCTTTTGACGATACGTTTTTCCCTTTTTTATTCAAACGAAAAAGTTTTCAGTACGAAAAAGAAATTCGAATTATTTCCGATGTAAGCCAAGATAATTTAAAAATTGACAACGGTTTAAAAATAAATGTCAATATTGCCCAACTGATCGAAAAAATCTACATTCACCCGAAAAGTGAAAATTGGTATAAAAAATTGGTTATCGAATTGGTTGAAAAATTGGGTTTTGGTTTTACTATTGAAATATCAGATTTAGAAAGCGATATTCTGATTTAAGTTTTTTCTCCAAATTCTTTTCGAAACCAATAAATTAGTGGAAAACTTCTGGCTATAATCCAAAAAGTCATAGCTATAAAAATAGCTTTCAATTGGACTCCAAAATGGTCTAACAAAAACAAAACAGGAACATACACTACAAAGGTTGCCACCATTAAAAGATTCCTCAATTCTTTGGTTTTCCCTAACCCTTTAAATATTCCATCATAAATAAAAGCCAAACTACACAAGGGTTGCATTACTAATATAATCCAAAAAATACTGTAAAACTGAGTTAATACTTTAGGTTCATCCGTAAATAAAAGTCCAATAGGTTTATACAAAATCAATCCTATAACTAACATTAAAATGCCAAAAACAAAACCATAACGCATCAGAATTTGCCCTAAATCTAACAGTAATTTATATTGCTTAGCGCCATAAAACTTTCCGGCTAAAATATTTCCGGCACTTGAATATCCATCAATTAAAAAAGCACCTAAAAACCAAATATTAATAGCAATAGTATAAGCTGCGATAAAAGTTTCACCATAAGCTGTAGCAAAGCTAGTTCCTAAATACAAGGTCACGTTTAAAGCTAAAGTTCGGATAAACAAATTGGCTACCATCTCAAAAAAATGCTTCAATTCTTTATGCAAAGGCAAGCGTAATCGTAAAGAAATATCGGTTTTTCGCAACAACAAAAAAGCCGCTAAAACAGCCATAATCATTTGAGCAAGAACACTCGCTAAAGCAGCTCCTTGAACGCCCATTGCCGGAATAAATTCATCCCATCCGAAGACAAATAAAAAATCTAACACAACATTGACCACCATTCCTGCAATAGCCACAATCATGGGATAATACGTATTTTGAAGTCCTCTAAAGGTTCCAAAAATAGAAATGGTGAATAATGTAAAGGGAAAGCCAAACACCCGAATTCTATAATAATCCACACAATACTCTAAAATAAGATGTGATGCATTATAGAACTTGAAAATAATTTCAGCTAAAGGATAAGTCAAGAACACAATGAAAACACCTATTGCGGTAATAATATAAGCTGTTTGTGCCGGTAAATTTTGGATTTCGTCTAATTTATTTGCTCCTAAATATTGAGAAACTATAGACGATAATGCACTTCTTGTTTGCCCTAAAACCCAAATAAGCATTGACAAAAAAGTAGTTACAATACCAACTGCCGCTAAAGATTCTGTAGCATGTTCTTTCAAGTTCCCAACTATAGCAACGTCGGTTAACGAAAGTAAAGGTTCAGAAACTCCGGATATTAAAGCAGGTATAGCAAGTTTGTTGATGTTTTTAAAAGAAAGTGATTCTTCCATCTAAAAAAGGATTCTAGATTGGCATGTATTCTTCTGCTTTCCATTCGTCAACCAAAAGATTCACATAGTGATAATGTACTTTATCTTTTTTATCAAAGGCTCCGTTTTTGTTGATATCTTCCAAGCTTCTTAGATATAAACGATTTTGACCTTCAATAACATTCCAATCAATTAACTCATTATAATCATCTGAAACTTTGGTAAAACGGCTACCATCAATAGCACTTAAATATAAAGATTTAATATCATTTTGATCAATTTTACCATCTTTATTGGTATCACTATCCACTAAAGTATATACTAAAATTTGCTTTTTGGATTTATCGGCAATAGTATTCAAATAGGTCACCGTTTGTATTTGCATTTTTTGATCCGTTAAAGGATAAATTGAAGTAGAATCGATATGCTGAAACTTTAAGTTTTCAAAATAACCCGTCAACTCAAAACGGTTGTAGTTAGAAATTGCATAACTCACCTGATTGGTTTTACTAGAACCATATACTTTACTATAATCGTCATATACTCTAACATCTCCTACCGGGTGAATCAAATATTTGGTTCCTTCCATCAAAATAGGCAAATCGGCAATTTTAATAGAAGTTGTATCTATTTTTCTTTCTTCACGAATAGTTGATTTCACTTCTTCATAAATTACCTTAGGTGTTTCTTTTTCTTTTGTACAACTTACCAAAAGTGTTACTAAAACAACCGAAATATAAACAGGAAGGATTCGCATAACTTATTAATTTCTTTACCAAATATACTAATTTTTCAACAGCTTTATCTTTATAGCCTAGCAATTAACTTAACATTAAATACGCGGGTTGTCATATAATTAGGTATCCCATATTGTGATTTTGTATACACATCGCGAACCCAAGTATTTGTAATTGAATTTTGATTATTAAATAAATTATAGATTTCGAAGCCCAGTGAAAACTCACTAAATGGCTTCATCCATTTCCAATTGGATTGTAAACTTTTATCTTTAAACACATACGAAAAACCGGCATCGGCACGACGGTAATCCTTCAATCGCAATTGGTAATCATACGGATCAGCATAAGAAGGTGAACCTCCCGGTAATCCTGTATTGTAGACCAAGTTCAGATATAATTTCACATTTGGAATATTAGGCATATAATCCTGAAACAATAAACCGAATTTCAAACGTTGATCCGTTGGACGAGCTATCCAGCCTCTATCATTATAATTTTCTTCTGTTTTCAAATACCCAAAACTAAACCAAGATTCGGTTCCCGGCACAAATTCACCATTCAATCGGGCATCAAAACCATAAGCATACGCTTCCGCATTATTATCGGCTTTGTAACGAATACGAACGTTATTAATTGTATATACGTTTACATCCGTCATTTTTTTATAGTAAGCTTCACTAACCAATTTAAAAGGTCTTCCCCACATTTTAAAACTATAATCATTACTCAAAACCACATGGAAAGAGCGTTGTGCTTTTACGTTAGGATGTACAGTTGCTGAAGAATCACGTAATTCTCTGTAAAAAGGCGGTTGATAATACAAACCTCCCGACAAACGAAACATCATGTCTTTTTCCCAAGTTGGCTTAATTGCCAATTGAACTCTTGGAGAAACCACAAATTGTCCGTCCCCTTTAACATCTTGTGTTTCTACTTGCCAATAATGACCACGAACTCCCGCATTTAACCAATATTGATGTTCTCCTATTTTCCCTCTATAATTCCATTGCCCATACCCTGAAAAACGATTGATTGTGGTATAATTAGTCCCTCTTGAATTAAAATAAGGAGCCAATGGTCCGGTATATGGATTATAAGGTTGGTCATTTTGATACTCTAACCTAGGAGCGGGCAATGAAAAACCTGCAGAATCTATTACTTCCCATTCTACTAAGCGATCGCGAATGTCTTCATACGTATATTTAATACCCCATTCAACTTCGGATTTATCATCCAATTGATGGTATCCTTTTACTTCTCCATTAAAGATTAAAGCATCTAAATCGTTACGTGCGTGGGTTAATTGTCCTCCTACTCCTCGGCTGTACACTACATCTCCGAAAGTATTTGAACCAATATTAGAGTCTACCTCTCCTAAACGGTATTGCGCCAGAATATCATAGTATTCTTGTTCTTGTGTATGATAGGTTGAGGCTATAAACTTCAGTTTGTTTTTTTCATTGTATTGGTAAACCGATTTTACTGCACCAAAAAGCGTCGTATACTCATCTTTTTCTTGCCCATCATAAACCACTAATAAGGCAATAGGATCACTAACTGTCCCAAAATTAGTTTGACGGCTTAATGGTTGATAATGGTATTTATTTTGTGAAACATTACCCAAGAAACTCCATTGCCACTTAGCTGAAGCGTTATAATTAAATAATGTTTGTATATCTGCAAATGATGGTCTATAATTAGTTTCCGTTTCTTTACTGTTCACTAAAAGACTATTATCACGGTAACGAACTCCTGTGATATTACTCCATTTTTGGTTTTTAGAAACACCTTCTACCGTTAAACTCCCGCCTAATAAACTAGCATCTAAAGCCGCTTTAAAACGTGTTGGATTTCGATAGGTAATATCTAAAACAGAAGACATTTTATCACCATATTTTGCTTGAAAACCTCCGGCAGAGAAATCAACATTGTCTACCATTTCAGTATTGGTAAAGCTCAATCCTTCTTGTTGTCCTGAACGAATAAGAAATGGACGATACACTTCAATTTCGTTAACATATACTAAGTTTTCGTCGTAATTTCCACCTCTAACCGCATAAGAAGTACTCAATTCATTATTTGAATATACTCCCGGTAAAGTTTTAATGATATTTTCAATTCCGGGATTAGCCCCAGGAATTCTCCGAATTACAACCGGATCGATAGTAGTTATACCTTCTACCCTTTTTTTATTACTTCCGGTTACTACCACTTCTCCTATTTGAGAAACATTCGCATTCATAACCGGGTTGAATTCATAATCTTCATTTGGTTTTAAATCGACCGTAACAACCGTATTTTTATAACTAACATGAGAAAATTTGACTTCTACTTTTTGGTTTGCAGGAACATCTAAAAGGTAAAAACCGTTTTTATTGGTTACCGTTCCGGTTTTTCCGAAACTAACGGTTACATTTTCTACAGGCTGATTAAATTCGTCTAAAATAACACCTTTAATACGGGCCGTTTGTGCCAAAGCTAAAGTCGCACACAAACTAAAGACGAAAAGAAAAAGATTTTTTTTCAAGTAATTTCAGTTTTAATTCATTAAAAAATAAGTCTCAAAGGTAGTTGAATTTTGCATATTATCGGTTACAATAATTTTTAAATCGTTTCGCCCTGAAACAAATTTATTATCCGATAAATCATGAATCAACTTTTTAGTTTTGTAATCATACTCCATTAAAATCCATTCACCATTCAAATACGCATTGTAAGTATCAATTCCCGAAAGATTATCAGCAATAGAAACACTTAACGTTTTTTGTTTGGTTAAATTTCTACCTTCTATAAAATTAACATTATAAATTCGCGGCACAATAGAATCTTGAGCCAGCTTATATTTCCCTAATTGCCTTACTTTTGTCGTAAATGTATTTCCTTTCCTTTTGGTTCCGTTGTAATCCAATCGATTACCATCTAAAGTTGCTATAAAAGTCTTTTCCATTACATCTTCCGACAACCCTTCTACATTATAAAACGTAATGGTGATGTTTTTATGCACTGGAATTTCAGGACTTCCAAAGGTTAAAACACCGTCATTCACTTCCATATTCAAATCAAAATCATCATAGAACGCATTCTCCGGAACATACACCGATATACCGTCTTTTTCGTAATTATTTTCAATTTTAGATTTTAAAACATAAGACGCATCTGAAGCTGTTTTGGTTACTTTTGGTGCTTCAGTACCATATTCTATCGGAATAAAAATAGTACTTTGGTTTCCGTGAAAATCAAACATTTCTATTCGAAAAGTATAAGCTGTATTGGGTTGAGTGTTAACAATTCCGTTATTTTTATTTTCTTTTAAAACAGACAATGGATAAGGAGTAATGTAAAACAACTTTTGAAAACGTTGCTTTTTATCTTCATACACTCCGTAATCTATGAAGTTATTGATATAACGTGATTCGTCAAAAGCAAATTTGTCCAATTCAAAACTATAGTACAACACTCCGTTCAAATAAGCATTTACTTTAAACAATCCGTTTTTATTATATGCATTTGTACAGTGATCATATGCATTAATTGCAAAAGCAATTTTTCCGTTAGCCACAACTTTTTCAGCTTTATAATCACCATTAACTTGTTTGGTAAATGAAACCTGAGATGGTTTTTCAGAAGCATTGACTACCACTCCGTTTTCCATTGGATAAACCAAAATTCCTTGTAAACTAGGCTTATATTTATCTGCAGATAGTTTATTGAACCCAAAAAACAGTGGGTTTACTATTTTTTCACTTTTTGTCTCACGGAATTCAAAATGCAAATGCGGACCACCACTACCACCTGTATTCCCTGTAAACGCAATGACTTCTCCTTGCTTTACCGGCAAATCTGTTGGCCTAAGAAACATTTCCACTGCAAATGATTTTTGACTGTATTGCTCTTTTTTAATGTACTCTTCAATTGCACCATTCGCTTTTTTCAAATGTCCATAAACTGTCGTGTATCCATTGGGGTGCGTTACATAAATAGCCTTTCCATAACCGTAAGGCGAAATTTTGATTCGAGAAACATAGCCATCCGCCACCGCAAAAACATCTAAACCTTCTACTCCATTAGTTTTCAAATCCAAACCTGCATGAAAATGATTAGAGCGTAATTCACCAAAAGAACCTGAAAAATCTAACGGAATTGATAATGGAGATATGAATCCTTCAGGATACTCGCTTTGAGAAAAGGCACATACAGAGATTAAAACGAATAAATATCGCAGCATACTACAAGAATTTTAGGCTAAAATAATAAATTTATATAGCTTTTAAAACCTTATTTACAACTCCTTAATAGCCAAATTATTATAAAACTTAACTTTTATTTCATAAAAAAATATAAAAAATATTGTAATTATTAAATTGTAATACTAATTTTGTGTAAAGGGAAATGAATTGCACTATTGATGATTAAATTAACTGAATTAATTGATTCTCTAGAAGTTAAGTTCTTTAAATTGAACCAAAAATTGATTCAATTAGAGAAGAAAAATTCAGAATTAGAGGCTTTGTTACAGAAAATGATACAGGAAAACGATGGAAAACAGAGTCAAATTGCTGAACTGAGGAATCAATTGGATAATTTAAAAATGGTGAATTCTTTATTAGGCAGTGACGACAATAAACGAGAAACGAAACTCAAAATAAATTCTCTTATTCGAGAAATTGATAATTGCATAGCACAACTCTCTGATTAATTATGAGTGAGAAACTAAAAATAAAATTGTCAATTGCTGATCGTGTTTATCCGCTTACAATAGATGAGCCGCAAGAGCAAGCTTTACGAAGCGCTTCCAAGAAGATAGACGAAATGATTCAACAATTTGAACAAAGCTATGCCGTTAGAGACAAACAAGATGTCTTAGCCATGTGTGCTTTACAGTTTGCTGCTCAATTAGAACAAAAACAAATTGATTCGGTAGAGGACAACACAAATGGATTAAAACGATTAGAAAACTTGGATAAGAAATTGAGCGAATTACTCTCAAAATAAATATACGTTCTTACAATAAAATAAAGGTACTGCCTACATTAGTTCACATTTTGATAAACTCAACACTAACAATTAAAACGAGTGAATCTTCGTATCTATTGTAAGCCCTTAAGTGGGAAACATGAACTGCGAGTTAGCTCAAAACTTGTCTTTACGAGTTTATACAAACACCTAATGTAGGCTTTTTTTATATATAATTTTTTTAACTAACTATGGATTTAATAAGTATAATAGGAATTGTTTTAGGTATTGCATTAGGATTTGGTATTGCTAAAATTTTAGAAAAAAGCAATGTTTCAAATCTTATCAAAAATGCAAAAAAAGAAGCTGCCTCTATCTTGAAAGATGCTAAGGCAGAAGCTGAATCAATCAAAAAAGATAAAATTCTTCAGGCAAAAGAAAAGTTTTTAGAATTAAAGGCAGAACACGAACAAGTAATCTTGTCTCGTGATAAAAAGATGACGGAAGCTGAAAAGAGAACTAGAGACAAAGAATCTCAAGTTTCAAATGAATTGGCTAAAAATAAAAAATTAAACGAAGAGTTAGACCATAAACTTACCGACTACAACAATAGAATTGAATTCTTGGATAAAAAACAACAGGAAATCGAAAAAATTCACCGTAGTCAAGTTGAACAATTAGAGGTCATTTCCGGTCTTTCTGCTGAAGAAGCTAAAAACCAATTAGTAGAAAGCTTAAAAGCTGAAGCAAAAACCAGTGCTATGTCTTTCATTCAAGATACAATGGAAGAAGCTAAAATGACTGCACAGCAGGAAGCTAAAAAAATCATCATCAATACCATCCAAAGAGTTGGAACAGAAGAAGCTGTAGAAAATTGCGTATCGGTTTTCAACATTGAATCTGACGATGTAAAAGGTAGAATTATCGGTCGTGAAGGACGTAATATTCGTGCTTTAGAAGCTGCAACCGGTGTTGAAATAATTGTTGACGATACTCCGGAAGCTATCATCCTTTCTTGTTTTGACCCGGTAAGAAGAGAAGTTGCTCGTTTAGCATTACACAAATTAGTTACTGACGGACGTATTCACCCGGCACGTATCGAAGAAGTGGTTGCTAAAACACAAAAACAAATTGAAGAAGAAATCATTGAAGTAGGTAAACGTACGGTTATCGATTTAGGTATTCACGGTTTACACCCAGAATTAATCAAAATCGTTGGTCGAATGAAATATCGTTCATCTTACGGACAAAACCTATTGCAACACTCTCGTGAAGTAGCTAACCTTTGTGGTATCATGGCAGCTGAATTAGGCTTAAACGTTAAATTAGCAAAACGCGCCGGATTATTACACGATATCGGTAAAGTTCCAGAAACAGAAAGCGAAATGCCACATGCTATCTTAGGTATGCAGTGGGCAGAGAAATATGGTGAAAAAGACGAAGTTTGTAACGCTATCGGAGCTCACCACGATGAAATTGAAATGAAATATTTAATCTCTCCTATCATTCAGGTTTGTGATGCTATTTCAGGAGCTCGCCCAGGTGCCCGACGTCAAGTATTAGATTCATACATCCAACGTTTGAAAGATTTGGAAGATATTGCCTTCGGATTCAACGGTGTTAAAAATGCCTATGCAATTCAAGCAGGTAGAGAATTAAGAGTAATTGTTGAAAGTGAAAAAGTTTCTGATGAAATGGCTTCTACTCTATCTTTTGAGATTTCTCAAAAAATTCAAACAGAAATGACCTACCCAGGACAAGTAAAAATTACGGTTATCCGCGAAACCAGATCGGTTAATATTGCAAAATAAAACTGTTTCTAACAATAAACAAAAAGCCGTTTCTTTCAGAAACGGCTTTTTTATGCTATATTTTGCTTTATTCTTAAAAAGAAAAACTCGGAACAAATTTCAATTTAATTGTTCCGAGTTTTTTATATTAATCTAAGAGTTGGTTTAACAAACTCAGATTTTATTAATACACTTCTGATTCTTTTAGCTTTTCAGTGTTAGCTACTAATTGTAACTCATCAATAAACTTCTGAATTTTTCCGCCCATTACACCATCCATATCAAAAATATCCATTCCGATTCTATGATCTGTTACACGTCCTTGCGGATAATTATACGTTCTGATTTTAGCCGAACGGTCACCAGAACTAACTTGCGAATTACGCTTTTTAGCATCTTCCTCTTGCTTTTTCGCTAATTCCATTTCGTACAAACGTGAACGCAACACTTGCAATGCTTTATCTTTATTTTTATGCTGTGATTTTTCATCCTGACATTGTGCAACTAAACCTGTTGGAATATGTGTCATACGAACAGCCGATTTTGTGGTATTAACCGATTGTCCTCCGGGACCAGACGAACAAAATAAATCAATACGCACATCATTCATATCAATTTGCACATCAAATTCTTCTGCTTCCGGTAAAACCATAACAGTTGCTGCCGATGTATGTACACGACCTTGTGTTTCTGTTTGCGGAACACGTTGTACACGATGTACACCTGCCTCATATTTTAATGTTCCGTATACATCTTCACCTGTTACTTCAAAAATAATTTCTTTATAACCGCCTGCTGTTCCTTCATTTAAATCAACTACCGAAGTTCTCCAGCCTTTAGCTTCGCAATAACGTGTATACATTTTAAACAGATCTCCTGCAAATATAGATGCTTCATCTCCTCCTGTTCCTGCACGAATTTCAACCATCACGTTTTTAGCATCTTCCGGATCTTTTGGAATCAACATAAATTTGATTTCCTCTTCTAATTGCGGTAAACGTTCCTGAGCCTCTTCCAACTGCATTTTAGCCATTTCTACCATTTCAGCATCAGATCCATCTGCAATAATTTCTTTAGCTTCTTCAATATTTCCGGTAAGAATTAAATATTCAGATCTTTTTTCTACTAAATCTCTTAAATCCTTATATTCCTTATTCAATTGTACATAACGCTTCTGATCTGCAATCACATCTGGCTGAATGATTAAGTCTGAAACTTCATCAAAACGTTGTTTTACATATTGTAACCTATCTAGCATAACCTGTTTTGTTTATTGGAGTGCAAATTTATGCTTTTTTATGCAATGTTTAAAGTATAATTTATTTGTTTTTATTTTTTGAAAACCAGTAAGTTAATCTGTTTATTTAAAATTAATCTAATTTAATTTTGATATTTCACTCTATCTTTTTTAGTTTTGCATTGTTTTTAATAAATCTAAATAAATGAAAAATACAATACTTTCTTTAGCGATTTGTTCTATAGCTTCCGTAGCCATAGCTCAAGAAAAGCAAAAAGATACTATTAAATCTCTTAATGAAGTAGTTGTTAGCGGTACTCAAAACAAATTTGCTACAAAAGAAACTTCAAGTAGTCTTCGCTTACAGACTGAAATCGAAAAAATACCTCAAAACATCCAAGTAATCACCAAAGAGGCTATTGACAACCAAAATATCATCAACATGATGGAGTCGGTTACACGAAATGTAAGTGGAGCTCAAATGATTGAGCACTGGGGACATTTTGCAAGAATCAACATGAGAGGTTTTAAACTTCCTGCCTTTAGAAACGGAATGAATGTGGAATTACCTTGGGGACCTCTTTCTGAAGACATGTCTATGGTAGATCGAATTGAATTTGTGAAAGGTCCTTCTGGTTTTATGATGTCTGCGGGAGAACCCGGAGGTTTTTATAATGTTGTTACCAAAAAGCCGACTAAAAACAAAATTCATGACTTTAGTTTCACTACAGGAAGCTACAACACTTACAGAGGAACTATTGACTTAGGTGGCGCTTTAACAAAAGACGGAAAGTTTCAATACCGTTTAAATGGCATGTACCAAAACTTAGAAAGCCAAAGAGAATATGAAAAAAGCAATCGATACAGTATCGTTCCTTCTTTTCGTTATGAATTCTCAGACAAAACTTCTGTAACTACAGAAGTTACTTATCAAAAAGCAAAACAAATGATTGGTGCAGCTTATGTATTTGCTCCGTCATCGGCCGGATTCGGAAGTTTAGATCGTGATTTTTCGATACTTGATAAAGATTTTCCAATGTCTACTATTGAAGAAATGAGTTTCTTAACCAATATTACACATAAATTTAATGAAAATTGGTCAATTGCCGGGCAATACATGATTATGCAGTATAGTGGCACAGGAAGCAGTTTATGGGCTTATAGTATGGCTGATAACGGAGATTTATTGCGTTACCTAAGTATTTGGGATGCATTAAGCACCAATCAATTAGGACAAATTTATGTAAACGGAACATTTAATACAGGATTCATCAAACATAAAATAATGGGTGGGGTAGATTCAAGGAACTTGAGTTACTACGCTGATTGGGGACAATACGGATTAATTGATGATCCAGCCAATCCTTTTAATATTTACAATCCTGTTTATGGAAATGCTGTATATCCAGAATTTGACCGCTCATCATCTGTTAAAGAAAGAGGAGCTGCTAATCATCAAGGAGCAGATTTATATTCTGCGTATGCACAAGATGAATTGAATTTCTTGGACGAAAAACTACGATTAACAATAGCAACCCGTTATACTGAAGGTAAAACGTTTGCTTATGGTCAAAGTAGTAAAGAATCTCGTTTTACACCTCGTTTTGGTTTAAGTTACGATATTTTAAAAGGTTTCACTGCTTATGCTTTATATGACCAATCTTTTGCACCACAATATGGAGCAAGCGCTACAGGAGAAAAATTTGATCCGGTTTTAGGAACTGATATTGAAGGTGGATTAAAAAAATCTTGGTTCAACGGAAAGCTAAATACAAGCTTAACGGTTTATCAAATCACTAAAGAGAATGTATTGGTAAACGATCCTGAAAATCCAAATTTCAGTATTCAATTAGGGGAGATTCAATCAAAAGGTCTTGAATTTGATATGCAAGGACAAATTACACCTGAATTGAACATTATCTTGAATTATGCTAATACTGACGTAGAGATCACTAAAGATTCTGATCCTGCGAATGTAGGCACAAAAGTAGCCGGTTTTGCAAAACACATTACTAATGGTTGGTTAAATTATAACTTTAAAAAAGAATCATTATTCAAAGGTTTTGGAATATCTGCCGGATATCAATATCAAGTAGATCGTTCTTCTTGGAACTGGGGTAGTGATAACAAATCAGAATTGCCTGATTACTTCAGATTAGATGGAGCTGTTTCTTGGAAAAATGACCATTTTAATGTGACCTTAAATGTAAATAATATTCTGAATAAATATTTATATAGTGGTTCTAACTATGGAACTTACCTATACTGGCAAAGTGAACCGGGAATTAATGGAAGAATTACTGTTGCATACCGTTTTTAACTTTTATATTTCATGTTAGTTTAAATTTTGAGCTCCTCTATTTTATACTTTTTAAGATAGAGGAGTTATCTTTAAGAATTTCCATAAAACACAATTGAATGCAAAAAACAAAAAAAAGAGGATTAAAACACTGGATTGGTAAACTCCATTTGTGGTTAGGATTATCAACAGGAATAATTGTTTTTATCGTTTCTATCACAGGAGCTATTTATGCTTTTCAGGAAGAAATCACCAATTCTATCCGTAAAGATGCTATTTTTCATAAAGAACAGAATATAGAAAGCAAAACTATTTTGTCTTTGAAAGAATTGGAACAAAAAATCAATGTTGTTACTAAAGAGAGATTTCCAATACACTGGGTTACCATTCCTGTTGACAAAAGCAGAAGTTACGTTTTCTATTATTACGAACATAATCCTAAAGGATGGAATGTATTTGAAGAATATGTTATCTATAAGTCTGTCTACGTAAATCCTTTTACAGGAGAAATATTAGGCATTTATGATGAAACCCGAAGCTTCTTCAACATCATAAAATCGATCCATTACAGTTTTATGCTCAATACGAGCTGGGGAGTATATGTTTGCGGAATTCCTACTCTTATTTTTGTATTCATGCTTATTTCCGGGATTGTTCTTTGGTGGCCCAAAAATAAAAACGCTCGAAAACAACGCTTTTGGTTCAATTGGAAAAATGTAAAAAAATGGAAACGTAAAAATTATGACCTACATAATGTTTTAGGTTTTTATGCTTCAACCTTTGCATTCATTATTGCTATAACAGGTTTATACTATTCTTTTTTCTTTATTCAGGCTTTGATCTATTTTATCTTTTCAGGAGGAAGTACCAGTTATCCTGATTTTTCACATATTACTACCAAAGCACCTATCGAAATGCGCAATGAACATACTTTGGATAAAATTGGTAAAAAAGTAGAAGAATTATATCCTGATGCCTTTGCCTATTCACTAGATTTTGGCTACGAACATATTGACGACCATGAACATCCTAATTATTCTGTTTTTATAAAACAACTCTCCTATTCTTATCATATTAATCATAGTTTAATTTTCGATGAAAACTCAGGAGAATTACTTCACATACATGACCATAAAGATAAAAATTTGGGAGAAAAAGCTATTGCGGCTAATTATGATACTCATGTAGGAGCTATTTTAGGACTACCCGGAAAAATTCTTGCTTTTATCATAAGTTTAATTTGTGCTTCACTACCAATCACAGGATTTTTAATATGGTGGGGTAGACAGAAAAAGCAAAAACACGCACATTAATTTTTTACGACTTATTATTTAAAATAATTCTAAATAATTTGTTTGAGTAAAATATAGTTACTATTTTTAGATTTTTATTTAAAATCATTCTTAATAATATGTGCTATAATTATTCATTACTTAATAAAACTAAAAATGGTGTTTTACTCTGGTTAAAAGGATGTAAAAATTACCAACTGACTTATAAAAACCTCAATTTCAATCTTACAGAAGAAGAACTACTGGCTTTTGAAAATTATTTAAAAAAGGTAGATGTTGAATATTGGGAAGAAGAATATAAAAATTCGATATATGATAAAAAGATTCCGATTCCTACTTTACAAAAGAATTTTATTATTCTTTTAGATCGTTTTGAGGTTTTTGAATTAATCCAACTTTTACAATTATCTTCAAATATTCATTTCATTAATTATGCTAGTATAAAAAATAAAATTATCTGGAATTGATAGAGAATCAAGCCTATGCAAAATGAGGATTGCTACATCATAATTTTTAATTAAAATAAATCTAAATAGTTTTTGCGAATCTCATCAGAATACATACTTTTGCGCAATTATTTTAATTTATTCTAAATAAAATGAAAAAATATAAATTACTGGCTGCAATTTTATGTACTAATTTATTTGTTTTTGCGCAAGAAAAACATGTTGATTTTGAAAATGAATTATCCATTGAAAATGATACTGTTAAGAAATTAAAAGAAGTTGTTTTAAATGGCAAAAAAAATGCTCCTAAAGCATCTGTAAACAGATCTGGTATAAAAATAATGGACTTACCTCAAGCTGTGCAGGTAATAGATAATGAAGTCATCGAACAACAACAGTCAGTTCGTTTAAGTGATGTCATAAAAAATGCTAATGGAGTTTATGTAGGTTCTGCACGAGGTGGCTCTCAAGAATCATTCTGGTCAAGAGGTTATGACATGTCTTCAAATAATATGTTCAAAAATGGTTTCCGTTTTAATAGCGGTTCTATTCCTGAAGTTTCCTCATTGGACAAAGTCGAATTTTTAAAAGGAAGTTCCGCTCTTTTATATGGTAATGTTGCTCCCGGAGGAATTTTAAATATGGTTACCAAAACTCCAAATTTTAAAACGGGGGGCGAAATTTCTATGCAAGCGGGAAGTTATAATTTTTACAAGCCGTCTGCTGATATTTACGGCGTTTTTAATAAAAATATTGCTTGGCGTTTAAACGGTTCTTATGAAAATTCAGAAAGTTTCCGTGATTATGTAACAAGAGAACGCTATTACATTAATCCTTCTGTTTTATTTAAAGTCACTGAAAAAACTGAAATTACTGTTCAAGGTGATTATCTAAGTGATGACTGGACTCCCGACTTCGGTACGGGTTCAATTGGTAAAGAAATTGCCGATGTTCCTAGAAATGCTTACTTAGGGGCAAAATGGTCTAATGGCTTCACAAAACAAGCCTCTGCTTCAATATTATTACATCACGAATTTAATCCCAATTGGAATTTAAACTTTAATTCTTCATTCCAAGATTATAACAGAGAATATACAGGAACTGAAAGAATTCAGCCTGCTGATAATGGAGATTGGAACAGACCTTATGGAAAAAGTAAAGCTGCTGAACAAATTTTAGCGAACCAAATTAGTTTACAAGGTAACTTTAAAACAGGAAAAATTAAACACCAATTATTTACAGGTATTGATACTGAAATTTCAAATGCAGATACGTATCGTTTTAGATTTTATAATCCAAATGACTTAGATGCAAATGAGATCCCAAAAACAATAACTACTTACGATACAGTTAATATTTTCAACCCTGCGACTTATGATGCTTCAAACGAAGGTCCGGTTTTACCATCAGAAATTACCAGTATTGTTAAAACGGAAACCAATCGTTTAGGAGTATATGCACAAGATTTAATCTCTTTTGGAGAAAAGTTTAAAGCATTATTAGGTGTTCGTTATTCATACCAAGAAACAAAGCCTGTAACTTACAACTATACAAATAATACAGTTACTGATGAAACTATCCGTAATGACAGAGCTTTTTCGCCTAAAGTGGGGTTAATTTATCAACCTACAAAAACAATTACAATATTCTCTAGCTACTCTAATTCATTTACCCCAAATACAGGAGTTGACATCAACAATAAAGCAATTAAACCTTCAATTATTGATCAAATTGAAGCTGGTATTAAGAACGATTTTTTTAACGGAAAACTAAGCACTAACCTTACTGTATACCAAATTGTAAACAGTAACTTAGCACAAACTGCCGAATTTGATGCTAATGGAAATATTAACAACAACACAAACATTAAATCGTTAAGCGGTGAAACTACAAGTAAGGGTGTTGAAGTTGATTTTAATTACTATCCTATTGAAGACTTTAAAATTATGGCCGGCTATAGCTACAATGATATGCGTTATACAAAAACAACCGGACTAACAGGAAGTTTTATTGAAGGTGATCGTTTGGTAAGAACACCTCAACATACGGCTAATTTAAGTTTCTTCTATACTGTACCAACAGGAATCTTTAAGAATGTATCAGTTGGTGCTTTAGGAAACTACATTGGAGATCGTTTAGGAGGTTGGAACAACCAAATTAACCCAGACTACCCAAATGGAATTAGGGATAGAGAAATTCCAATTGATGGCTACGTAACAGTTGATGTTTCTTTAGGATATAAGTGGAAAAATTTCTCATTGTTGTGTAAATTGTCTAATATTACAAACGAATTGAACTATACAGTTCACGAAAATTATAGTATCAATCCTATTGCCCCTAGACAAATCTTGACATCACTTAAATACAAATTCTAATTTTATTATAGAACAACTAAAATGAACGCACAAAAAATCAGAAACATACACCGCGATTTAGGCTATTTCTACTTAGGCTTAATTATTTCATTTGCATTTTCCGGTATCATGATGAACCACAGAGATCATTGGCATCCTGAAAAATATACGATTGAAGCCAAAGAAATTGAAGTAGCATTACCTTCAGAACATGAAATCACGGAGCAATATGCAGAACAATTGGCCAAAGATCTTAAGATTGAAGAAAGAATGAAACGCCAAATGGTTCGCAAAGGGAAATTCAAAATGATGTTTGAAAATACTGAAGTGGAATTAGATGTGAAAACAGGAAAAGGAGAAATCATTCAGTTTGTGAATACACCTTTGATCAGTCAAACCATGAAACTTCACAAAAACACTTCGAATTTCTGGATTTATTATTCTGATATTTTTGGAATTTCTTTAATTATAATTGCTGTAACAGGCGCTATGATGATCAAATACGGGAAACACACGTTTAGACAACGCGGTTGGAAATTAGCCACTGCAGGTTTACTCTTCCCGATACTATTTCTACTATTTTTTAGCTAATGAAAATCCCTCAATTGAGGGATTTTTTATTGTTAACCGCTACTTTTTAACAGAAATAGAAATCAATTTATAAGTATTTATTTCTAATAGTTAACTTTCATTTTACTTTAAATTAAGTCCCTATTAGAAACTAAAAATACTCTTATCAAACCCCTAAAAAAAAACCAAAATGCTTTAAAAAAAAGCTCACTTATAGAAAGCTTGAATAAAAAAGAAAAGTCGGAACAAAATTGAATTTCGTTCCGACTTTTATGTTAAGAATAGATTTAGATTATTTACTAAACTAAACTGCTTATAATATATTTATCAATTACAGCTAGGATCTAAATACTTAGGTAATGTTCCATTAATACACGTTGGAAAAGGAAGTAATAAATTACCTTCAGAGTCTAAATTTACTTCATTTTTAGTTAAAACATTATCCCCATCATCATCATAGTCAAGGAAATTAGGCAAAGTATCCCCATCTGTATCATCATCAAAAAAATCATTATTCCCATTCAAGTCTTCTAAAGAAGAAGGTACTTTATCTCCTTCGTGATCTCTATCCTTTCTGGAATACAACTTAATCTGAAAAGCGATAGGTGCATACTGAGAAATATTGGTAGTAACATTATTAAAGTAAGCTAAACCAGACGGTATAAAAACTATAATATTTCCATAATCATTGTGAACTACTTCTCCATTATCTCCTATATTAACAGAAGCTTGAGTTTTAATCTCTGATAATATTTGTCTGAAACCTGAAATAGAAATTGCATCTGTCGAATATATTTCAGGAAATGTAAACCACATTCCAAACTTATTTTCATCAAACATTACATTTTCCAAATTCCACCCTTTGTATGCTACAAATGTTGAATCAACCGAAGTAGGTCTTTCCCCTCCTCCTTCATTCAAAATTATATAATATAACTTATAATTTACATCATCATCAATTCTTCCATCTGTATACAAGGTCTCTCTTGTATCATTCTTAACCGTTTTAAATCTAAGCCTATAAGGATTGCTATCATCATTCAATGTACTCCATATAGAAGATTCTCCATTTTCAATTGATTTAACAGTAAAATCATTAACATCTAAATAATTATTTTGCAAATATTCTTCTATTTCAGCTATATTTTCATTATAAACTTCTTGTCTATCTCTGAGTTCTATCGTAGAACTATCATCACTTTTACAAGATAATACCAGAGTTGATAGCCATAACATACTTAATAAATAAAATTTTGATTTCATGCAATTAAATTTTGCTTGCAAGATACAATTTTCCTTTATTTTTGTATGGTTATTAACATTGTTTTTTGATTTTTCATGAGGATTGATAAATATTTATGGACCGTAAGGTATTACAAAACAAGAAATATGGCTAGTGAGGCCATTAAAAAGGGACACGTTAGTGTAAATGGACAAGTTGCAAAACCTTCTCGCGAAGTTTTTCCAACCGATAAAATTTCAGTCAGAAAAGACCAGATCAACTACCAATTAACTGTTTTAGATATACCTGCTAACAGAGTTGGACCAAAATTAGTAGACATCTACAGAAAAGATGAAACCCCATCTGAAGCTTTTGCTCATTTAGAAATGCTAAAACTGAGTAAAGAACACTACAGAGCTAAAGGAACCGGTAGGCCTACGAAAAAAGACCGTAGAGACATTGAAGATTATACAGACGATAACACTTTTTTTGATAATGAACTTGAATAGCAATTATTGGAACAATCGTTACATGAATAACGATAGCCCTTGGGACGCCGGTTTAATCACAACTCCTCTCAAAGAATATATTGACCAACTCATTAATAAAGATTTAAAAATTTTGATCCCGGGAGCAGGTAATGGACATGAATTTGACTATTTGGTTGCCAACGGTTTTAAAAATGTTTTTGTTGTAGATATTGCATCAGCTCCACTTGAAAAAATTAGAACTAAACATCCTGAATTGACACATCAAGTTCTAGAAGAAGATTTTTTTGAGCATTCTGACCAATACGATCTAATCTTAGAACAAACCTTTTTTTGTGCGTTAGATCCTAGTTTGAGAAAAAATTATGCAAAAAAAATGCACGAATTGCTAAAGCCTAGTGGAAAGTTATCCGGTTTATTATTTCAATTTCATTTAACTGAAGCTGGCCCTCCTTTTGGCGGTTCTATTGAAGAATACAAAGAACTATTTGCTCAATACTTTCTGTTTAAAACATTTGAGACCGCTAATAATTCTATAAAACCGAGATTAGGTAGAGAACTGTTTATTATCTTTGAAAAAAAATAACAACACACATGAAAAATATTATTCTGAATCATCAAGAAATTAAAAATAAGGTTACTCGTATCAGCTATCAAATCTTAGAGACATTTATTGATGAAGACGAAATTATTATTGCCGGCATCAGTAAAAACGGCTATATTTTTGCTCAAAAGCTAGTTGATGAAATTCAGAAAATATCAGATGCTAAAGTTAGCATCTGTGAAGTTTTTATCAACAAACAACATCCTTTAAATACTATCGAGACTTCATTATCCAAAGAGAATTATCAAAATAAAAGTATTGTCTTGGTAGATGATGTCTTAAATTCAGGTTCTACATTAATTTACGGTGTGAAACATTTTTTGGAAGTTCCTCTAAAAAAATTCAAAACAGCTGTTTTAGTTGACCGCAACCATAAACAATTCCCTGTCAAAGCTGACTTTAAAGGATTATCTCTTTCTACATCTTTACAAGAACATGTTCAAGTTGTCTTTGAAAACCAAAATGACCATGCTTATTTAAGCTAGCCTTTTTAAAAGCTCAGAAACTATTTCGTCCGGAGTACTCCCTGAAGCATCAATTGTTATTTTTGCATGGTGGTAATAAAAATTACGATCAAATAAATGCTTACGTATATAATCATCTAATTCTTCCTCGGAAAGAGAAGCGATCAAAGGGCGTGTTTCCTTCTCTTTTCTTAAACGTTTTGCCAATTCTTGGACAGAAACCTTCAAATAAACGGATTGAACGTCTGGAAGCTGTAATTTTTCATAATTATTAGCATAACAGGGAGTTCCCCCTCCAAGTGATAGAATATAACTTGTATTATTCTGAATGAACTCGTTAAAATATTGACTCTCCAATTTTCTGAAATAGATCTCACCTTTATCTCTAAAGATCTGTTTTATAGTTGTTTCCTCCTCTTTTTCGATTAAAGCATCTAAATCAAAAAATGGAATTTCAGTTTTTTCAGACAAAATTTTACCCACGGTTGATTTCCCTGAACCCATATATCCTAACAAGATAATCTTCATAAAAAAATAACTTTCTAATTTTTAAACAGTTAAAAAATAATTTGTAAAAAAAAGCAAATTTATAATAAAAAAGCATTGGAAAATAAATTAAAGGTTATATATTTGCACCCGCAATAAGGAAATGAATTGACTCCGTAGCTCAGCTGGTAGAGCATTACACTTTTAATGTAGGGGTCCTGGGTTCGAGCCCCAGCGGGGTCACAAATTCTTTCTCTTAATTGCTTTATTGACTCCGTAGCTCAGCTGGTAGAGCATTACACTTTTAATGTAGGGGTCCTGGGTTCGAGCCCCAGCGGGGTCACAAAAAAGTTATTCGTTTTTACGAATAGCTTTTTTTGTTTACAAGAGATTTGACCACGTGGAGAAATTGGTAGACTCGCCATCTTGAGGGGGTGGTGTCGCAAGACGTGTCAGTTCGAATCTGATCGTGGTCACAAAAAAAGCCTAGCAAAATAATAGCTAGGCTTTTCTTTTGAAATCAAATGCGGATTATTCCTTCCCTAAAGCTTCTTTTAAAGGCTGTAATTGCTCTAAATCTAAATCAGCCTTACGAATGACCTCAACTAAATTCATTACGTCTGAAGGCTTCATATTATCTCCTAAAAATCGTGCAACCACAAAACCTTGTTCTTGTCCCGATGCAAAAACTACAAATTCTTCTATTTTGTCTTCTTTCCCTACAAGATAAACTGCCGCACCGCTTTCTTTGTTTCCAAATTTCATCAAAGGTTCGTATTCTTTATCTTTTAAAATTGCTTTTACTTTAGCTTTTTCTACTTCAAATTTGGCTTCGCCCAACGAATCTTTTTGAAAAGCTAAAATATTTAATTTCTTGAACGATAACAAAGCCCTTTTTTCTTCATTAGTCAATGACATTTTATCAGCATTGATAAAGCTTGGAGCCAAATCAATTGCAATAAAATCAGAAGACTCCGAATTTTCAACAAAATACTTTTGTAAGGTTTCTTTATTTGCACAACCAATAGTACTGATTAATACAAAAACTAATATTATTTTTTTCATTTCTATTGTAATGATTTTATTATTTGTTCTTCTTTTTCAGAAAGAGGAATGGAGTTGTTTTCTTTCCAGAATTCTGTATCATATCGGGTTCCGTTCTTATATAAACTTCTCCCTTGAAATAGTTGATCTTCTTCAGGAATTATGATATTTACATCTGAATATTGGGTAACCGCTAAGTCACTTGTAAATTTTAGACGATCATTTACTTGTTTTCCAAATTTCAGATACAAATCAACATATACTTTCTTATAACGAGGCACATATTTTCCATTTGAAAAACTATATTGCTGCTTTATTTCCAAATCGTAGATCCCAAACTTAAACAATAATAGGTTTCTGATTTTGACATACTTTTTATGTTTTTCGCTTAGTCTTAAATTGATGTCTAATACAACTGTATTAACAGGGTCATAAACAATTTCTCCTTCTATCAATTCTTCTTCTACTTCCGGTTTTGGAATCACTTTTATCACTTCAAATTTGTTTCCTTCGGAATCTTTTCTGCTTTTTAATTCAAAATCATATTTTTTAGTGTTCTTTTTGCTCGATGTAATCTCTTTTAAATTTTTAAAGGTATAAAAAGAGTTTACGGCATCTTGTATATTGAAAAAAGAATCTAGTTCTGACAGATCGGCTTTTCCGTTTTTCTCAATTTCATCTGCAGCTGTAATCTGGAATGCTCTGCTTTGTTCAACTTCCAGAAAAGATCTGATTTTTTCTTTGCGTTTGGGTTCCAAATAAAAATTTATCAACCCATCAGAAAATTTAGAGTATTTATTATTGATCATTACAAATTCTCTATAATAGGTTTCTAGCTTTATATTCTTATTTAAAAACCTTAAAGATTTATCTAAGACATTGTTCAGAATTTCTGAAACCGGTTTATCTGTTACTATAAATTCATCTAACTCTACGACATCTGTCTCAAGAAAAAATGTAGTATCTGTATCAACTATTTGGGTAACTTCCAATACTATTTTCTTGTATCCTAAACAAGAGATCTCGATTGTTTTTGCCTTCTCTGAAAAATAAAATTTAAATTTTCCTTCTTGATTGGAATAAACTCCTTGTAAACTTTCCGGCGAATAGATCGATACGAAAGGAATTTCTTCATTGGTTTCTTTATCAAGAATAATTCCTTCTAAAAAAGTATTCTGTGCCGAAACAAAATTAACGGTTATAAAAAATAACAAAAACAAGATTCTCTTCATATGATTTAGTTGATTTGGTTTTATAGTAAAAAAGCAATTACTATAGAGCAATTGCTTCCTATTTTATTTTTAAAATATTATTTCTTGCCTTTAGATGCTTTGTTCAGCTGATCTCCTCCCGGCAAATTCATTTTGGCAGTTAATGTTGATATTTCATTCAAATTGAAATTTCCGGTTAATGATAATACTACTGTTTGATTATCTTTTGAAGTCGGATCTTCAATAAACATTAAAAGTTCTTTTACGATATCGCCATTTCCTGCCGATTTGATATAGATGTTTACTTTTTTTCCGCTGTCATTAACACGCATTAACTCTTCTAGCGGATTACTTTTCAAATAACTGGTTACCGTTGCTTTCATGTCGGCAGCAACTTTTGCATTATCCGTTGTAAACACTTTTAGATTTTCTAATTTTTTAAGAAGGGTAAAATACATTTGAGCATCATTTTCTTTAGCATCTACTGCCATTTTTCCGATCATTTCAAACATTTTTTTGTTCACAATAACGGAAGTCACGCCTTCTTTATCCTCAAACTTATCAAATGCTGTTTGAGCCCACATAGTTGTTGTTGTCATTAAAAACAAAACAAAACCTGCAATACACTTTTTCATGTCTTTAGTCTTTAAAAATTCTTTCTTTAGTTTTTTCATACTCTTTTAATACGGTAACACCTTCTACTCCTTTATTAACATTGGTAGAAACCAATTGCAATGCTTTTTGCGTCGCAGCGAAGGCTTCTTCCGGATTGTCAAAAGTTCCCAAATCTTCTTTCGATTCTTCATTGAAATAGAATTGTATTACTCCAAAAAGAAAAACAAAACTTGCGGCAATCCCAATCCACTTTACATACGGTTGTTTTCTAGGTTGTAATGGAAGGATTTTTGTAAATTGTTCTTCTCTTTGTTTTTGAAAGTTACCAAACATTACTTTATAAGGCAACAAATGAGTTGCCACCTCATCAGAAGAAAAATAGGCCTTTAATTGTTTTTCTTCTGCAATTGTAGTTTGTCCTTCAAAATATTTTTCCAGCAATTGTTCAACTTGTCTTAATTCCATAATTATGTTTTGCTGTTATTTTTTCACGAATTATTTTTCTTGCTCTTGATAAAGCTACGCGAACTGCAGTTTCAGTCATCTCTAATACGGAAGCAATTTCATTAAATTCTAATTCTTCCACATCTCGCATTTGAACAATTAACCGTTGTTGTTCAGGTAACTCATTAATTATTTTTTCTACCCAATGGAGTGCATCTCTATCTTCTAACTGTTGCTCTACACTTGGTTTTCCATCACTATAATTACTATGAACCAATTGTAAATTACTTGCTCTTTTGGATTTCAATTGATCTAGACAATAATTTTTAGTCATTGTCATAGCTAATGCTTCTACGCTATTATAGGTTTTTAAATTGTCATTTCTATTCCAAAGTTTCAACAAAACCTCCTGTGTAGCATCTTCTGCTTCTTCAGTACTGAGAAGCATTCGTTTTGCCAAACGAAAGAGCTTATCTTTAAACGGAGATATAATTTGTAAAAACTCCTGTTGTTTCATTTTTAACCTTTTATACAATACAGACGAATGTAGTTTATTTTTGTTACACCAAAAAATTGATTATTTTTAAAACAAAAAAATGAAAAAGATTTCTTTAGCCTTTTTATGGCTGTTCGCATTAGGCTTATTTGTTGTAAGCTGTTCTGATGATTGGGATGATAATCCACAGAGTACTTCGGCAAACGATTTTGTTTGGAAAGGTTTAAACCAATATTACTATTGGTTAACTGATAGTCCTGATTTAGCAGATACTCGTTTTACCGGTCAAAATGACTATACTCAATTTTTAGAATCTTTTGCTTCACCTATAGATTTATTTGACCATTTAAAAGTAAGTGACGATATTGATCGTTTTAGTGTCATTTATTCGGATTATACTCTGTTAGAACAAGCTTTAACCGGAACTTCTGAAAGCAATGGAGTGGACTATGAATTACGATATGCTCCTAACAGCTCTACTGATGTTTTTGGTTGGGTTCGTTATATTCTGCCTAATACTGATGCTTCTACCAAAGATATCCACAGAGGTGATATTTTTTATGCCATAGACGGTGTTTCTTTAACTGTTAACAACTACAGTTCTCTTTTAGGTCAAACCACTTATACCTTATATTTAGCTGATATTGTTAACGGACAAATTGTTCCCAACGGAAATAGTGTTACACTAACCAAAAGCGTCTATTCTGAAAATCCGGTATATTTAAAAACAACATATACTATAGGGAGTAAAAAAATAGGGTATTTGATTTACAATGGTTTTTATACCGCTTATGAAAGTGAATTAAATAATGCTTTTGCTTATTTTCAAGCAGAAGGAATTACCCACCTCATCTTGGACTTGCGCTATAATTCCGGTGGTTCTGTTGCAACCGCTACCCGATTAGCCAGTATGATTACCGGACAGTTTACCGGACAAATATTTGCGCAACAGGAATGGAATTATAAAATGAACGATTATTACAGCAGTAATCCGGAAAAGCTCCTAAACCGATTTACAAATTCTATTGATAATGGTGCCGGAATTAATCATTTAAACTTAGACAAAATTTATATTATTACCTCTAAACGAACGGCTTCGGCTAGCGAGTTGGTCATCAACGGACTTACTCCTTATATTAATGTAACGCAAATTGGCAACAATACTACCGGAAAAAATGTAGGTTCAGTAACCTTATATGACTCCCCTACTTTCACTAAAAATAATGTTAACCCTAATCACAGATACGCTATGCAGCCTATTGTTTTGAGAATTTCTAACGTTAATAATTTTTCAGACTATTCTACGAATGGCTTACCTCCCGACGTTACACAATTGGAGGACTTAGAGAACCTAGGTGTTTTAGGAGACAGCAACGAACCTTTACTGAGTACAGCTTTAAATTACGTAAACACCAATGGTCGATTTACTATACCAAACCAAAGAGAAAAATTTGTTCCGTTTGAAGATAAAAATTCTAAAGAAGTTCTAAAAACAGAAATGTATATTGAATTACCAGAATAAAAAAAGAGCCCTGCATGTATGCGGAGCTCTCTCTTTTGGGGCAAAAAGAAATGAAACTAGTTATTAAAGTAAAATCCATTTGGACTTACTCTAACTGTGTTATCGTATAATAAAGTTCCTGTTGTATTATAAACATAAATTGAACCGTTAGAATTATAATCAGCAGCATCACCAATATAGATTCTTCCGTTTTCTACAGCAAAACCGTAAATTCCATAAGCACCTTGAGCAGTTACAGACAATAATGCCGAAGTAGGCAATGTTGTGCTTGATGTCGCCATACTATAAACTGAAGCATCAACTGTATAATAAATAGTTTCGTTTTCAATATCTAAATTTGACGGATGTTCTCCTTCGACAAAGCTAATTGTTGAAACAGAGTTATCAGCTAAACTAACACTTACTAAAGCTCCGTTAGTATTATTACTTGAATCATACCAATCTTGAATTCCTCCGCACAAAACATATAAATTATCATTAGCTACAGCAAGAGAATTAGGCGCATCACCTACTGTAATAGTATCAATTACAGCATCAGTTGAAGAATCAATTACCACAACAGCATTGTTTCCAGTACTCCATCCACCTTCTAATGCTACATAAAGATTGCCGTTGTAAGCCACAATATTTTCTGGTCCTTCTCCAACAGGAATTGTAGTTTCAATAGCATACGTTGTTGTGTTAATTACTGCCACATAATCATCAGTAGCACTAGAACCGTCTCCCCAATTAGTTACATAAGCTTTATCATTGGCAAAAGCAATATATCGCGGATTCGACAAACCAGAATTGATAACTGCTACTTTTTCTAAAGTATATCTATCTATAATTTGAATAGCATTTGATCCGTTTAAAACCACAAAAGCCAAATCCTGATAAAAACCAATACTTTGACCTGTATTCCCCACACCTTCACCATTGACTTCGCCATAGGCATCTGCTTGAAAAAATGAAAAATCATCTGACAAGAAAGAAATAGTACTATTATCAGAACCATAATTTCCTTCATTCAGAATAAAAACTCCACCATCATAGGTTACAACAGGTTCTTCTGGCTGAGGTTGTTGATTATTATCGTCATCATTGCTACACGAAGCAAAGAATAAAGCTGCACACACAGCCAATAATGAAATCTTTTTAATATACATTTTATTAAAGTTTAAAATTGATACTCACATTATAATTTCGTCCGGGCATAGGACGCGATAAAACATTTTGGTAAAATTTATTTTCAAAATTTAACACCTGAAATAAAGCCGATATATTTTTTTGTTTCCCCAAACGATACTCAAAACCGGCATTGGAGATAAAATACCCTTCTAATTCATAAAAATTGTCACTTGAGGTAAATACTTTTCCGTTGTAAAGGCACTGGTAATACACAGAAACTCGTTTATAACCTAAATCGACCTGTCCGTTAGCTTTATGATAAGGTACATAGATCAGTTGTTTTTGAGTTTGTTTATTTTCAGAAATCGTATAGGCATAACTTCCATTTAATTTTAATTGAAATTCACCTAAACTCTTTTGCCATTCTAATCCTAATTCGGAACCATACGTAATTACTTTATCTGTATTTTCCGGAATCCAAACTCCACTGGCATTAGGAATCCAACGCAACATATCGGTAATGTCATAATAATAAGCTGTCCCTGTAATTCTAACTTTTGAAAAGGAAAAGATTTGAGTAATTTCACCTTGCAAAGAATACTCCGGTTTTAGATTAGGATTACCACTTCCCTGCCAATACAGATCGTTAAATGTTGGTACTCTGTAATTTTTAGAGCCATTAAATTTTAAGGTATACCAAGGCGCAACATTCCACTTCCCTCCTAACGAATACAACAATGGACTTTTGTAAATAGATGTATTTTCATATCGCAAACTTCCTTCGTACTGAAAAGTCGACGTCAACTGATGTTGAACCAACAAACTTCCGCCAGCAACTTCACGTTTGGCTTCGGTAATCCCTGAACCTCTTCCGTTGTTTGACGTATAATCTAAAATAAGATCCCAACGCCATTTAGTTGTAGGTTCAAAAATAATATCATACTTAACTAAAGCCGTTTCTACCGTTCCATTCGTAAAATTATCCGTAAAACGGTTTTCAAAATATTTATACTTCTCTGTTAGATAAGCGGTCTTTAACTGTGATGTGAATTTCCCCCATTTCATTTGCCATTCCAACATATTTCGGGTATTGAAATCGAGATATTTACTTTTAGCCGGCGACGAAACAGTCCCCGAAAAATAACGTTCTCCGTCAAAATAATGTGTGTATAACTTTAAGGTGTGCTTTTCATTTAATTGATAACCAAAAACAGTATTGAAGCTGTTATTTTGATAAAACCCATTTTCGTTTTTCTTGTTGTAACCAATGTAGTCGTAATCGTTCTTTGACTCATTTCGGCTAAAATGAACCGATGTTGAAAATTTTTCAGTCGAAAAAAGTCCTCCATAACGAATGCCGTAAGTGCTATAACTTCCATAATTTGCACTTAAACTATGTTTAGACTGTGGTTTAAAAGTCATTTCATTGTTCAAGTGAATACTTCCGCCTATTGCTCCGCTACCATAAGTTACACTTCCTCCGCCGGGTTTAATTGTCACATTATCAAAATCAGTTGCATTAACAGTATTAAAATCGGTTTGACCATTAAACTGCGAATTAATATTAATTCCGTTCCATACCACAGCCGTTTGTGAAGCGGAAGTTCCTCTAAAGGAAGGCGATGATACCATTCCTAAACCATTTTCCTTAAAATATATGGAAGAGTTGTATCGAAGTAAATCGGTTAGCGAACCTTTGCTTTGCGCAATAGCACTATCAGATAGCACCAATTGTTTCTGACTTCCGGAAAATTTCTTTAATTGGCGATCAGCCACTGTCACTTCATGCAATTGCACAATTGAATCTTGCTGTGCATACATGGCAAAACCAATAAAAAACGCTAAAAGAAATTGTATCTGCTTGTTCATTTTTTACAAAACTTTTATTCCCGAAAGTTTGTTATTCGTGTTGAACTAGGCAGGTCTCCTGGCTTGCGTCTTGTTATTAGCCTTCCCAAAAAATTAAAATTTTCAGTGGCAATGCAGAAAATAACAAGCTTTATAGCTTACAGTTGCGGGTACAGCCCAGGCATTACACCTGATTCCCTTTTAATGGAGTTCAAAATTGAACCCCAACCTTAATTCGGTTGCAAAAGTAAACTTATTTTTTTATTTTAGCAGAAAAAACAAGTGAGAAAATTTATACTCTTCATTTTTTTTGTATTTGAAGTTACTTATAGTCAAAATTTTATTCAGATTTCTACAAATGATATGAGCGCTTATGTATTAACGAATACAAGCGATCCTTTGAATCCTTACAATAACACAACATCAGATTCTGGATTGAATATAATTTTACAAAATCATAATATCAGTTCAATCACTAGTAATTTTCACCCCTTAGATAATACAATTTCATTCTTTGCTATCTATTCAGGAAATAATTTAATTTCTTTTATCAATGATTTAGAAAGTTACAATTCTTTTGTAACTAAGGTTTCTATTTGTCCTCAATTTGAAACATTTGGCGACATTTTATATTTTTCTCTAGTTGATTCTAATATAGGTATTCAAACCGGAACGGATAGTAATGGTGCTATTATTACCAATGACAGCGGTCTAAATACAATTTTTCAAAACCACAATGTCACTCATTTAGAATATCCTATCTTGCAGTGTACAAATTGTACTATTGCTGATTTAAAAAACGATTTATCAAATTACAACAATGTCATTAGTGGCTCTGAATACGTTTCTCTAGTATTTTTAAACGAACCTTCTTTTGAAAAAAATATACTAGAAATATATCCTAACCCTTTTAGTGATGCAATTTACTTATCTCATAATATTGAAGCAAAACTTATTAACTTATACTCGATAGATGGCAAATTAGTAAAAAGTTGTACTCGTTTAGAAGATCTGAATACTAACCTAAACAATTTGGAAAGCGGAATCTATAGTATTCAAATTATTGATTCTTCAGACCAGCAATTCAGAAAAAAGATAATTAAACTGTAATCATTTTTTACCACTCATTTTTTTAATTAGCCAAACAAAACCGACTACAAAATGTAGTATAATTACAGTAATGACTATATACATAAAGGCGTTGCTATCTCTCATTTTTTTAGGCTAATTTAAGTCGAAATCAGCAATAAAAATGTAGCATTTGTTACGCAAAATAGATTTTCTAAAAACAAAATTCTATTTTTGCTAAAAATTTCAACACATGTCCTTCGTTCAAAAAATCATCTTTTTTTTAAGCTTTATTTTCTTTTTTTCTCAATGTAAAAAACAAGAAAATCAACCTATTACAACTACAACAACTCCTGTACCTACACCTACCGAAAAAGAACTCATTTCTGATGCTGAAGGTTTATCTATCAAAGATTTCGGTTCATTTTATTGGGTTACTGTGGCCAATACTTTTCCGGAAGCCACAGAAGTATATCAATACATTTTACACAAAAAAAACACCACAATTCCCGACAGTTTAAGTCATTTTCCCAGCATTGAAATTCCTGTACAAAAGCTAATTGTTACTTCAACTACACATATCCCTTCTCTGGAAATGCTAGGCGAAGAAAATAAGTTAGTTGCTTTTCCGAACACCAATTATATTTCTTCTGAAAAAACCAGAAATTTAATTGATTCCGGAAAAATCAGAGAACTTGGTAGCAACCAAAGTCTAAACACAGAAGTCATTTTAGACCTACAGCCCGACTTGATTGTTGGTTTTAGTGTTGACGGTGACATGAAAACCTATAAAAATTTGGAACAAAATGGTCAAAAGATCATTCTAAACAGCGATTGGACCGAAAAAACACCTTTGGGAAAAGCCGAATGGATCAAATTTTTTGGTGTATTATTTGATAAAGCTGACGAAGCCAACACGATTTACAACAAAATTAAATCCGATTATAAAGAAGCTGTTGCCTTAGCTAGGAACACTAAATCTTTACCAACCGTTATGGCCGGAAGCATGTATGAAGATCAATGGTATTTACCGCAAGGCGGAAGTTGGGCTGCTTATTTCTTGAACGAAGCAAACAGTTATTATTTGTGGAAAGACACTGAGGGAACCGGAAGTTTAGCGCTATCTTTTGAAAGTGTTTTAGACAGAGCTAAAGATGCCGATTTTTGGATTGGTCCGGGGCAATTTACTTCTATTGAAGAGATCGTCAACAGCAACCCGAATTATACGTATTTCAAATCGGTTCGTTATAGAAAAGTGTATTCTTTCAGCTCTAAAAAAGGAACAACAGGCGGCGTTATTTATTATGAATTGGCTCCTAATCGTCCCGATTTAGTGGTGAAAGATTTGATTAAAATTCTCCATCCGGAAATTTTACCAAATCACGAATTGTATTTCTTTGAACATTTACAATAAATGCAAATCTCAAACCGACATAAAATCCTTTTTTCGCTCTTATTTTTAGGAACAATTCTCTTGTTTTTAATCAACATTAGCTTGGGTTCTGTACAAATTCCTTTGGGCGAAATCAGTAAAGGAATATTCGGTTTTCAAATGGAAAAAGATTCGTGGGAAATCATTCTGTTTCATTTTCGGTTGCCCAAAGCCATAACTGCTGTTTTAGTCGGTATCGGACTTTCCATTAGCGGTTTATTAATGCAAACCTTATTCAGAAATCCGTTAGCCGGACCTTATGTTTTAGGGCTGAGTTCAGGTGCTAGTTTAAGCGTTGCTTTTGTCATTTTAGGATCAGCTTTATTGCCCATTAGTATTGCTCCGTTTTTCCTTTCGGCTTATGGTTTAACTTTAGCATCCGGCTTGGGAAGTTTTTTAGTTTTAACTGCAGTTTTATTGGTCGCCAAAAGATTAAAAGACACCATGGCCATTTTAATCGTAGGATTGATGTTCAGCAGTTTCACCAGCGCAATGGTTTCGGTCTTAACCTATTTTTCAACTGCCGAACAATTACAAAAATATACCTTTTGGTCACTTGGAAGCATCAGCAATTTATCTTGGAACGAAGTAAGTTTATTGACCATTTTAATACTCACAGGCGTGTTGCTTAGTTTTAGTATTGCGAAACCATTAAATGCTTTACTTTTGGGTGAACGCTATGCAAAAAGTATTGGAATTCATTTCAAAAAAACGCGACTGATTGTCATTTTAGCCACTAGTATTCTGGCCGGAACCACAACTGCTTTAGTCGGTCCCATTGCTTTTATTGGATTAGCCGTTCCGCACATTGCAAAATTGCTTTTCAAAACGAGTAATCATTTGGTTTTAATCACCAGTACTCTTCTTTTGGGAAGCATGATGCTATTAATTTGTGACAGCATTGCTCAAGTTCCTAATAGTGATTTAACTTTGCCAATTAACGCTGTGACTTCTATTTTTGGAGCGCCCATTGTTGTTTGGTTATTAATCCGAAAACGAAAAATGCAGCTATAATGAGTTTATCCGTTTTACATACAGCTAATTTAACCATTGGTTACAGCAAAGGAAAACACCAAAACGTGATCCAAAAGGATATTTCTTTGGATTTACAAAAAGGAAAACTCATTGCATTGATCGGAAAAAACGGTATTGGAAAATCTACTTTTTTAAAAACCATCACGGGAATTATTGAACCACTTTCGGGAAGCATTTCATTAAACGGAAAAAAGCTATCCGATTATGACGCCAACGAATTAGCCCAAGAAATGAGTTTGGTTTTAACCGAAAGTCTTCCGCCGAGTAATTTATCGGTTTACGAGATCATTGCTTTGGGACGCCAACCCTATACCAATTGGTTAGGAACGCTTTCTGGCGAAGACAAACAAAAAATTGAAGAAGCCATTTCTTTAACCGGAATTGCTGCTTTTGCGCACAAAAAACATTACGAAATCAGTGACGGACAACTTCAAAAAGCAATGATTGCACGAGCTTTAGCACAAGATACGTCGATTATTATTTTGGACGAACCTACAACACATCTGGATTTAGTACATAAAGTGACCTTATTAAAATTATTGTCTAAACTGACTCATGAAACCGGAAAAACCATTTTATATTCTACACATGATTTGGATTTGGCTATTCAACTCGCTGACGAAATGATTGTTTTTACAGAAGATAAAATCTATCAAGACCAGCCTTGTAATCTAATTACTAAAGGTATTTTTAATCAGATTTTTAAAGACGAAAATATCTTTTTTGATGCAGAAAAAGGGAAGTTTATCATTATGTAAAAACAATACAATATTTTGATATATTTGTTCACTTAATTTTCTGTTTATGAAAAGATTACTACTTCTTTGTTTTATGTTATTTAGTTTACTTCTTGATGCTCAGGAAAAACAAAATAGTACAGCAGAATTTTTTATTCAAATAAACAAAGTTTTATTTGATGAAAGTTCATTTGAACAAATGATCAATAACTATCATGCAACTATTTCTCAAGGCATTCTTTTAACCGATGAACAATTTGATGATTTAAGTAAGAAAGCTCTTTTAGTCAGCGGTTCAGATCAATCGGTTCAAGAGTTAAAAAATATCTATAAAATTGCTATTCCTTTAAATTCACAGACTAATAGCGCTGATTTTCAGAAAAAAATGTTAGAGGTTTCAGGAATTAAATATTGTGAAGCTGTAAAAACAACGCCAATTTTGCCACCAACAGATATTGCTCCTACTACACCGGACTATTTTGGTCAACAAGGGTATATTCAAAGTAATCCGGGTGTAAACATGCAACATGCTTGGAATTTGGGATTTAACGGAAGCGGAATTTCAATGTACGATGTTGAGTATGGCATGAATGTAAATCATGAAGAATTTAATTCCGTTAACATCGCTATTGCTTCCGGAATGACTGTTGAACCTTCACTTACGCAAACGTATACTGAACACGGAACCGGAGTTCTAGGAATTGCCTACGCAGATCACGGAGCTTATGGCGTTTCCGGAATGGCTCATGGTTTAGACAGTGTTATTCTTTATCCGGAATACACCGTTGAAAACGGTTATAACAGAACTTATGCCGTTACTCAAGCCATTGCTAATGCTTCTATCGGTGACGTTATTATGTTTGAGATGCAAACGTATGGTGTGGGAACAGGATACAATTATGTTCCTGCTGAATTTGATACTCCGATCTGGAATTTAACCAAAGCAGCCACCGATGCCGGAATTGTAATTGTAGCTGCCGCAGGAAACGGAAACCAAAATTTGGATGCTTCGGGTTATGCTAGTTATATGGCTCTTGGTGACAGCGGTGCAATTATTGTAGGTGCCGGAACAGCAAATACCACGCATTCTAGAATTTACTATAGCACTTACGGAAGCCGCGTTAACCTTCAAGCTTGGGGAGAAAATGTATTAACCAGTGGTTATGACAGTAATTATGCTCCTTATAACTACAGCATGATTGGAGGCGATTTTAACCAAAGTTATAAAACGTTTACCGGAACTAGTTCGGCTACGCCAATAGTTGCTTCTTGTGCAGCCGTTTTACAATCGTACTACTATTTTCATACCGGAAATTATTTGACTAGCCAACAGATCAGAACTATTTTAATCGATACCGGAATTGCTCAAGGAGGAACAACCTCAGCTCATATTGGTCCAATTCCTAATATGCAAGCAGCTTTAACGTATCTTGACAGCACCTTACATTCGGAAACTTTTGCTTCTTCTTCATTGACTGTTTATCCGAATCCTGCAACTGATTTTATAACCATTGAAGATTTGAAAGGTGATTTTAATAACGGACAAATTGCAATTTTTAATTTTTTAGGGCAATTGGTTTACCAAAACAATATGACATCTAATACTTTAAAAATCAATCTTTCTGATTTACAAAGCGGTGCTTATTTTATCAAAATTACCAATCAAGAGAAAACGTTTTTAACTAAAATTATCAAAAAGTAGTTTCCATTTTTTCTAAGAGGATTCAGTATCTTTACGGTAACAAACCGATAATTCATTATAAAAATGAAAACACTGACCTCTTGTCTTATTTTATTCAGTTTCTTGGCTCAAGCCCAATTAAAAACTGTTTCTTATACTGATGGAAACCAAAAACTGGAAGGTTTCTTTTGCAAAGCGAAAAAAAGCAACCCTAAAAACATTGGCATTTTGATTCTTCCGGCTTGGATGGGAATTGATGATCATTCTAAAGAAGTTGCAGAAGATTTAGCGAAACTGGGGTATCATGCTTTTGTAGCAGACATTTATGGTGTGGACAAACGTCCAAAAAATACTTCGGAAGCTGGTCAAATAGCCGGTCATTTCAAAACTAATTATGAAGAATACCAAAAAAGGATTCAATTGGCTTTAGACCAATTAATTAAAAATGGCGCCAATAAAGACGAAATCGCTATAATTGGCTATTGTTTTGGCGGAACCGGAGCTTTAGAAACGGCTCGTGCCCATTTTAATGTAAAAGGTGTAGTTTCTTTCCACGGTGGATTAAGCAAAGATGCTTCACGACCAACTGAAAAAATCACTACCAAAGTTTTAGCGTTACACGGAGCCGATGATCCGTATGTCCCGCAAAAAGAAGTTTTAGCTTTTCAAGAGGAAATGAAAGCAGCAAAAGCCGATTGGCAAATGGTTTTCTATGCAAATGCCGTTCATGCTTTCACGCATAAAGATTTAGATACTGATAACAGCAAAGGTGCTGCTTACAACAAACTAGCTGACAAAAGAAGTTGGATTGCCATGAAAGATTTTTTCAATGAAATATTTTAACAAAAAATCCCTTTTGAAAAGGGATTTTTTTATTTAATTAATCAATTTAACACCAGTTTCTCCGTTTAATGTAAATTCAAATGTTCGCTCATGGCTTTCCCAATTGAGCGCAAATTTAGCATCGGTTTTTATTTTAACATTCAATACCAATTGAGGTATTGGATTGGTTTTTGTGCCTATATTAGTCACAAAAGTACTGTCTATAACTGCACTCCCATTAATTACCCAAGGAATATTGGCATCACATCTGGAAAAAGTAACATGAATATTAGGAATCCATTTCCCACCAAAATCAGGATTTACTGCTTTATAAGTTCCGGCTACTTTAAATTTAAGAGTATAACAGTTCACTCCGACAAAGTTGTCCAACATATAGGTGATTTCATCTGAAGCAAAATTTTCAGCTAACTCATAATTTTCCCAATTATTGTCTTTAACAGATAAAACTCTTGAAGTAGTTTCTTTTGTTGCAGCAGAAGCTTTTGAATCTTTTATAATATCCCATGCAAATTTTGCAACTTCTATAACCGTTTCAGCAGTTCCTCCTTTAGAAACCATTTCTTTTAAGTTATTACTTGACTGTCTTCTTGCTTTTTCTCCCAACTCTTCAATAGTACCTTCATTTAAGATTACCTGTTCTCCATTTACCAATACTTGTTCTCTGAATCTTTGCTCTTGTTCTTGTGGCATAATAATTTGTTTTTTTGTTATCTATCACACAAAGTAAGCCAAAGAAAAAATGCCATTTAAGGTAAATAAAACCCCATTTAAAAACCACGTATTTCTACTTGTTCTTGAAAATATATACAATTGATTTATTTTATCAAATTAAATTCATTTGATAAACTAGTATACTATAGTAGCAGTCATTCTAAGTTAATTTCAGATTCTACAAAAAATTAGATATTATGTTTTTAAATTTTGAAATGAATTCAAAATATTAACCATTCTTTTTGAAGCAGTTCTTCTATTTACAAATCAAAGGCAGTTACTTCTTTAACTTCTCCTGCGGAAATTCCGGCTAAAAGAGTATTTCCAATGCGAACACGAACCAAGCGCAACGTAGGAAAACCAACTGCCGCTGTCATTTTTCGGACTTGGCGAAATTTACCTTCGGTTACCGTTATCGAAACCCAACTCGTGGGTCCGTGACGTTCATCGCGAATTCTTCTGCCTTCACCAATAAAATCCGGTAATTCAATTATTCGTTTGGCTTGACAAGGCTTAGTCACATACCGAATACCTTTAAAACCAATTTCAACTCCTTTCTGTAATTGTTCGACAGCTTCATCCGTTATTAAACCGTCTACTTGCGCATAATATTCCTTTTCTACAGATTTTGCACGCACAATTTCACTCATCATTCCGTCAGTAGTTAACAGCAATAAACCTTCCGAATCTTCATCTAACCGACCAATAGCCATGGTTCCATCCGGAAAAGAAAACAATTCGCCCAATAAGCGTTTGTTTCGTTTCTTTTCGTAAATAAACTGACTTAAAAAACCATGCGGTTTGTGCAATAAAAAATGATGATGTTGCATGCGGAAATTTTCGCAAAAATACGTTTTTCAAATTATGTCGAAGAGAATTCTTAAATTGATTAATTTCCTTAAATTTACATTTGAAATTCAATTTTTATATGTCGCAAACAATTTTAGTACTCGCCGTTTTTATTTTAGCATTAGCTATCGGTTTTTACATTGGTAAATTACTTACCAAATCGCAATCACAATCCGCAACTTCCGGTTTAGAAGAACGCATTAATGGTTTGTTGAGCCAAATAGATCAATTGAAACAACAGTTTCAACAAGAAAAAAATCAGTTGGAAAAGAGTGTAGAAAATCTATCCATTGAAAAAGACAATCTTCAAAAAGAAAAAGAAAGTTTAGCGATTCATTTGGCTAAAAAAGAAAATGATTTCGATAATTTATTGGAACGAAATAAAGAACAAAAACAAGAATTAACGGAAGTTCAAGAGAAATTCACCAAAGAATTTGAGCTTTTGGCGAATAAAATATTGGAAGAAAAAACCAATAAATTCACGGAACAAAACAAAGAAAACATGAAAACAATCCTGAATCCACTTCAGGAAAAAATTCAGTTGTTTGAGAAAAAAGTGGAAGATACTCACAAAGAAAGTATTGACTATCATGCTGCACTTCGTCAGCAAATTTTAGGATTGAAGGAAATGAACGAGCAAATGAGCAAAGAAACCATTAACCTGACTAAAGCGTTAAAAGGCGACAGCAAAATGCAAGGAAATTGGGGTGAATTGGTTTTAGAGCGTGTTTTAGAAAAATCGGGCTTAGAAAAAGGGCGCGAATATGAAGTACAACAAAGTTTTACCACCGAAGACGGCAATCGTATTCAGCCCGATGTTATTGTGAATCTTCCGGATGGCAAGAAAATGGTAGTCGATTCTAAAGTTTCTTTAACAGCTTATGAACGCTTTGTAAATGAAGACGACGATACTTTAAAAGCCAACTTTTTAAAAGAACACGTTAACTCTATTAAGCGTCACGTAGAACAATTGGGCGACAAAAACTATCAAGATATTTACCACATGGAAAGTCCCGATTTTGTGTTATTGTTTATTCCTATCGAACCTGCTTTTGCCATTGCTCTACATGAAGATACCACACTTTACAACAAAGCTTTTGAAAAAAATATTGTAATTGTAACACCTTCTACCCTTTTGGCAACACTTCGAACTATTGATAGTATGTGGACCAACCAAAAGCAACAAGAAAATGCCATTGAAATTGCGCGTCAGGCCGGAGCTTTATATGACAAATTTGAAGGTTTCGTTCAAGATTTGATTAAAATCGGTAAAAAAATGGACGAAGCCAAAAGTGAATATGGCAATGCCATGAATAAACTAGTAGACGGAAAAGGAAACTTAGTGACTAGTGTGGAACGCTTGAAAAAAATGGGTGCCAAAGCTAAAAAAGCACTTCCTGAAAGTATTTTGAAAAGAGCAAATAATGATGAATCTTTATTAGAAAATTAATTCTGAGTCTTATGAATATTGTTAAAAAGATTGTGGTTTATGCCATCCTGCTCCTTTCCCTAATTTCTATCGGTTACATTGGTTTTGTGTATTATGTTCCGTATAGTGAAGGCGTTCGTTCTGGCGAATTGATTAAAATTAGTCATAAAGGATTTGCTATTAAAACATGGGAAGGAGAAATCAGTCAAGGAATTTCGGGTGCGCAAATTTTTAGTTTTTCTGTAGAAGGCAAACACGAAGATATTATTCAACAACTGAAAGATTACCAAGGAAATTATGTGAAAGTAGAATATATCGAACGCTATCGAACTTTTTTTTGGTGGGGAGATACGCGCTATTTTATCACCAAAGTTGAAAAAGAAAATTCTCCTCATTTTAACCAAAATTCTAATGATGAAAACTAGACCTGCTAATACCGTTGAAGCTTCAAGAGTAACACTTTCTGAATTGATGCTTCCTTCTCATAGTAATTTCAGTGGAAAAATTCACGGAGGTTATTTATTAAAATTGATGGATCAAATTGCTTTTGCTAGTGCTTCTAAATACTCAGGAAGTTATTGTGTAACAGCTTCTGTGGACACGGTAGATTTTTTAAATCCAATTGAAGTTGGCGAACTTATTACCTTAAAAGCATCTGTTAATTACGTTGGAAATACTTCGATGGTTGTGGGAATTCGCGTAGATGCCGAAAACATTCAAACCGGAAAAGTAAAACATTGCAATTCAAGCTATTTCACCATGGTCGCTAAAGACGAAGAAGGAAAAAGCATAAAAGTTCCTGCTTTAATTTTAAACAATTGGGTTGAAGTACGTCGCTTTTTTGATTCGTTGAGAAGAATCAATCACAAAAAAGAATACAAAAAATTAGAAGAAACCTACGATTATAAAAGCGAAGAAGCTCTAAAAAGACTTGACGGTTTAAATATTGAATTGAACTTTGATATCACTTTAAAATAATAAAGTATCTAATATTTTTAGTCTGAAATAATTTTATCAACACCAACAAAAGCCTACAAACACTACAATTTAGTATTAATACAATATTTTTTTAACCATAATCTTACATTAAAATAAAAAAAATGTTATTTTTGTTAGAAACAAACTAATCAAACATGACAAAAAAATACCTCTTTTTTATTTTAATTTTCTCGTTTTTTTTAGGATTTTACGCTTGTTCAGATGATAATGAGAGTAACAACGATGGAGATTATACACCTGTTCCTACTTCTCCTGTAACCGTTGACCTCACACAAGTTCCTTATGAAAAACTTTCCGATTATCACTTTTTTGAAGGAGATCTAAAAAATCAAAAGCCCTACTCAGGAGTTTTAGCCTATACTCCTGCCAGCACGTTATTTACTGATTATGCTCTTAAAAAGAGATTTGTATGGATGCCAAAAAACACTAAAGGATCTTATAATGGAGACGGAAATATATTAGAACTTCCTGTGGGAGCCGTACTTATTAAAACTTTTTATTATGATAATGTACAGCCTAACAATACCACTCAAATTATTGAAACCCGATTAATGATTCGAAAAGAAGATGGTTGGATTTTTGCTAATTATGTGTGGAATGATGAGCAAACTGAAGCCTTTTTTGATCTGGATGGCAGTGACATACCTATTAGTTGGCTCGATGAAAACAATACCTTAAAAAGTGCTAATTACAGAATCCCGAGTGAAGTGCAATGTATTACATGTCACAAGCACGAGGAAGAGGTTGATCATATTCTTATTACAACTCACACTCCTATTGGGATTAAACCTCAAAACTTGAATTTTAATTACGATTATTCCGGAGAAAATAAAAATCAGCTTTCGAAGTGGATAGAAGACGGCTATTTAGAAAATAATTTCAGTCTTCCATCTACAGAAAATACCGTTGTTGATTATCATGATTTATCACAACCGCTTGATCTAAGAGCTCGCTCTTACGTAGATATAAACTGTGCTCACTGTCATAGAGACGGAGGGCATTGTAATTACAGACCTATGCGTTATGCTTTCAACGAAACCTATAATAACAACAGAAATATGGGTGTATGCGTTGATACTCAGGATATGCAGGATTTTCCTCCGGCATTATCAAAAATCGTAACTCCGGGTAACATTGAACGATCTATGATGTACTACCGTTTAAATACGGAAGATGAAAGTTATAGAATGCCTTTACACGGAAGAACCATAATACACACAGAAGGTGTTGAATTAATTAGAGATTGGATTAATTCACTATCTTCTTGTCCATAAGACTAACCTATAAACACCCATAGCAACATGAAAAAAATTACGTTACAACTGCTTTCAATGTTTTTTATTGTTAGCAGTATCAAGGCACAAGACACTTGCCTAACAGCTGTTCCAATAACAACAGCAGGATTTTATACCATTACAGGTATCGACGGAACTCCTCCAACTCTTTTTTGTACTAGCAACGGAGCCATCACTAATGGAAATCCTCATGGAGAATGGTATGCTTACACCCCTTCTGATGATTATACCGTAATCGTTACTTCTTCCATTTCTGTAAACAACCCATTAATTGATACTCGTTTTCATGTATACACAGGAGATTGTAATAATTTAACCTGTTATTCGGGAGATGATGATAGTGGAAGTAATTTTTCTTCCATGGCTACATTTAATGTTACAGCCGGAGAAACCTACTATATAGCATGGGATAATAGATGGAGTAGCAATGGATTTACATTTCAGCTAATTGAAAACCCATTAATTACACCTCCGCCTGCTCCAATTTCATATTCAGACCAAACAATCAGTACTATAAATAGCACTTACAATCTATGTATTGTAGATATGAACGGAGATTACAAAGATGACATTGTAGGAGTTAGCGCTAATAATCTAAGAATTCATCATCAACTATCTTCTCCGGGAGTATTTAGTATTACTGATATACCTATTAGCGGTACAAGTAAAATGCCTTCTTGGAGTATGGCTGCCGGAGATTATAATAGAGACGGATACACTGATTTAGTACTTGGTAGCGGAGGCGGGCTAAGTGTTTGGACATCTAATAATACCGGAACAGCCTATTCAAACTTTTCTCCGACTGATTACATTTTTTGCCAAAGAACAAATTTTGCCGATTTAAATAATGACGGAAATCTTGACGTTTTTTCTTGTCATGATATTGATGCTAATGTTTATTATCTGAACGATGGCAACAATAATTTAATACATTATCAATGTGGTGTAACTCCCGGAGCTATGAATATCGGAACTATAACGGGTAATTATTCAACATTGTTTACCGATTTTGACAATGACGGCGATACTGACGTATTCATCTCTAAATGCTCTGGTCCCGCATGTGAATTACATAGAAATGACGGCAACGGAGTTTACACAAATATTTCAGCTATCGCAGGTATAAACATTACACCTATACAAACGTGGTCTTCAGCTATTGCAGATTATGATAATGATGGTGACATGGATATTATCATCACAGCCAGCGCTGGTCTACATCATTTTTTCAGAAATAATATTGATACTGGAAATACTACCTTCACCGAAATCACTTCTGGTTCCGGTTGGGACACAAATTCAAGTACCAATATTGACAATGTTGCTTATGATTTTGATAATGATGGATTTGTTGATGTATTAGGAGGCGGAAATAAAATTATGTTTAATAATGGTGGTAATGGTACCTTTTATCCCATCACTTATAGTAACATATCAATTGGTGCTATAGGAGATTTAAATAATGACGGTTTTTTAGATATTCAAAATGGTACTACAATTCATTATGCTGTTCCCAATGGAAACAACTGGATAAAAATAAACCTTGAAGGAGTGGCTAGTAACAAAAATGGTATTGGAGCTCGTGTCGAAATTTATGGAAGCTGGGGAAAACAGATCAGAGACATCAGAAGCGGTGAAGGTTTTAAATATATGAGTTCATTAAACGCTCACTTCGGTATTGGAACCGCTACTACAATTGATGAAGTTCATGTGATTTGGCCTTCCGGAACTATCGATGTAATTGAAAATCCTGAAATTAACCAACCTTTGATGGTTATTGAAGGTTCTAGCCCATTAAGTTTAGTCGGGATCAATGGAGAAAACCAGATTAAAGTCTACCCTAATCCGGCAGACAATATTATCAATATTTCAAATCTAGAATCTCTTGATGTTAAATCAATTAAAATTTACAATCAATTAGGACAAGTAGTCTTAAATAATGAATTACAACTTAACTCTATTAATGTCAGTAGTTTAGCGAAAGGTGTTTATATCTTGTCCATTGAAACTAAAGACAATAAAAAACATACCCAAAACTTTATCAAAAAGTAAAATAAAAAATAAGGAGCTTAAAAAAAGCTCCTTATTTTTTTATACAATCTAATTATTTTGTCAAGTACATTTTTCTTCTTGCATATAATTCATAGAATTGATCATCTTTTAAATCGTCTATGAATAAAATGCTTTCACCTGTTGATTTCATTTCAGGTCCTAAAGCTTTATTTACATTAGGAAACTTATTAAAAGAAAATACCGGTTGTTTAATTGCATATCCTTTTAATTGAGGATTAAAAGTAAAATCAGTTACTTTTTTCTCACCTAACATTACTTTAGTTGCATAGTTTACATAAGGTTCTCCATATGCTTTTGCAATAAACGGAACTGTACGAGAAGCTCTTGGATTGGCTTCAATGATATAAACCGTATCATCTTTAACCGCAAACTGAATATTGATAAGACCAACTGTTTTTAAAGCTACTGCTATTTTCTTCGTATGATCTTTAATTTGCTGCATTACAAACTCACCTAAGTTAAACGGTGGCAAAGTTGCATTACTATCTCCAGAGTGAACTCCACAAGGTTCAATGTGTTCCATAATTCCGATGATATACACATTTCCATCAGCATCACAAATAGCATCTGCTTCTGCTTCAATTGCTCCATCTAAATAATGATCTAATAACAATTTATTATTTGGAATGTGTTTCAATATCTCAATCACATGTTGTTCCAATTCTTTCTTGTTGATCACAATCTTCATTCCTTGACCACCCAATACATAAGAAGGACGTACTAAAAGTGGAAAATCTAACGTATCGGCTAATTTAGTAGCTTCTTCTGCATTTTCAGCCACACCAAATTTAGGGAATGGAATATTTAACTCTGTTAATAATTCAGAGAATCTTCCTCTGTCTTCCGCTAAATCTAAGGCCTCAAAACTAGTTCCAATGATTTTGATTCCGTATTTTGACAATTTTTCAGCTAATTTTAATGCCGTTTGCCCACCTAACTGAACGATTACTCCTTCTGGTTTTTCATGCTGAATGATATCATAAATATGTTCCCAAAATACCGGTTCAAAATACAATTTATCCGCCGTATCAAAATCAGTAGAAACTGTTTCCGGATTACAGTTAATCATGATAGTTTCATAACCACACTCTTTAGCAGCTAAAACTCCGTGAACACATGAGTAGTCAAATTCAATCCCTTGCCCGATTCGGTTTGGTCCTGAACCTAAAACCACCACTTTTTTCTTATCCGTTACAGTACTTTCATTAGACACATAGCGCTTTCCATCTGCAGTTTCAATTTCAGCTTCAAAAGTAGAGTAATAATAAGGTGTTTGTGCTTTAAATTCAGCGGCACAAGTATCAACCAATTTGAAAACTCTATTTATTTTTTGTTCTTCTCGTAATTTGTGAACATCACTTTCCAAACATCCCATCATGTGAGCAATTTGTCTATCAGCAAAACCTTTTTGTTTTGCTTCTAATAACAATTCTTTTGGTAAGTCTGCTACTGTATAGTTGGAAATCTCTTTTTCTAAATGATATAGTTCCTCATATTGTTTTAAGAACCACATATCTATTTTAGTAATTTCATGAATACGGCTCAAAGGAATCCCGATTGAAATAGCATCATAAATCACAAACACTCTATCCCAACTCGCATACGTTAGTTTTTCAATGATTTGCTCGTAATTTTTATATCCTTTTCCATCAGCTCCCAAACCATTTCTCTTAATCTCCAAAGATTGAGTCGCTTTGTGTAATGCTTCCTGGAACGAACGTCCGATTCCCATTACTTCACCTACTGATTTCATTTGCAATCCTAAAGTTCTATCAGAACCTTCAAATTTATCAAAGTTCCAACGAGGAATTTTAACGATTACATAGTCTAATGTAGGTTCAAATAAGGCTGAAGTTGACTTGGTAATTTGATTTTGTAATTCGTCCAAATTATAGCCTAAAGCTAATTTTGATGCAATTTTAGCAATTGGATAACCCGTTGCTTTTGATGCTAAAGCTGATGAACGCGATACACGAGGATTAATTTCGATAGCTACGATGTCTTCTTTTTCATCCGGAGAAACCGCAAACTGCACATTACAACCTCCTGCAAAATTTCCGATGCTACGCATCATTTTGATGGCCATATCACGCATTCTTTGAAAAGTAGTATCTGACAATGTCATAGCCGGAGCCACAGTAATACTATCTCCTGTATGAATTCCCATTGGATCCATATTTTCAATAGTACAGATAATAACTACATTATCATTTTTATCACGCAATAACTCTAATTCGTATTCTTTCCAACCTAATAAAGCTTTATCGATTAAAACTTCGTGAATTGGAGATGCTTCTAAACCACGAGTTAATAAGGTATCGAAATCTTCTTCTTTATGAACAAAAGCAGCTCCGGTTCCACCTAAAGTAAAAGATGGACGGATTACTAATGGAAAACCAAATTCCTGAGCAATTTCTTTCCCTTTTAAGAACGAGTTTGCTGTTTTTGCCGGTGCAACAGGAATATCAATTTCTGCTAAAAGTTGTTTAAATTTATCCCTATCTTCGGTAATTTGGATAGCATTGATATCTACACCAATAATTTTTACTCCGAAATCTTCCCAAATTCCTTTTTCATCGGCTTCGATACATAAGTTCAAAGCGGTTTGCCCTCCCATTGTAGGCAAAACAGCATCAATTTGCGGATGGGCTTTTAAAATTTCTACAATTGATTTTGTCGTTAAGGGTTTCAAATATACATGATCTGCCATTTTAGGGTCTGTCATGATAGTTGCCGGATTAGAATTGATTAAGATAACCTCTAATCCTTCTTCTTTTAACGAACGTGCAGACTGTGAACCAGAGTAATCAAATTCACAAGCTTGTCCAATAATTATAGGTCCTGAACCTATAATTAAAACCGATTTAATAGAACTGTCTTTTGGCATTATAAAGTTGTTGTGTTATTAGTAGTCAAACAATTAGCTTAAAAACTCTTATAAAATTATAAAAAAAAGGTGTTACTCAAAAGAAGTAACACCTTTATATTATTGCTTGGTAAAAGAACATTATTTTTTGTGTCTAGGTTCGCTAGAAACAGTTAATTTGTGTCTTCCTTTAGCTCTTCTACGAGCAAGCACTTTTCTTCCGTTAGCAGAAGCCATTCTTTCCATGAAACCGTGCTTGTTTCTTCTTTTTCTTTTTGATGGTTGAAATGTTCTCTTACTCATTGCTTGTATCTTTAAATTCTATAATTAAAATCGAAACTCTTAAATAAGCGGTTCTCCTTTTTGGAAAACCGAGTGCAAATATACAAAGACTTTTTTCAATAGCAAGTACTTTTTTAAAAATATTTTTAATTGATTTTATTACCTTTGCAACTCACAAAAAAATACGAGTATGTTTAACAAAAATATTAAATTAATCATTGCCGGACTAATTATTGCTTTTGGAATTTACCAATTTTTCGAAAACAATATAGGAAATGGAATATTTTTAATCCTTTTATCGTCTCTTCCTATCTTTTTATATTTTAAAAATGAACTTATTTTAATGGCTTTCTTAAAATTGCGTAAACAAGATATGGAAGGTGCAAAAGCTTGGTTAGACAAAATTAAAAATCCGGAAACTGCATTGGTTCAAAAACAACAAGGATACTATAATTACCTAAACGGGATTATGGTTTCTCAAACCAATTTAACTTTGGCTGAGAAATACTTTAAAAAAGCAATTGAGTTAGGTTTATCAATGGATCAAGATTTGGCTTTAGCCAAATTACAATTAGCCGGAATTGCCATGACTAAAAGACGTAAAATGGAAGCTACTAATTTATTGAATGAAGCTAAAAAATTAGACAAGCACAATATGCTGAAAGATCAAATTAAGATGATGCAACAGCAAATGAAAAAGATTTAATAAAAAATCCCCTGAAAGAAAATATTCAGGGGATTTTTTTATTTCGTTAAAATCATTTTTCCGGCAATAATCAGAAGTACTACTCCAAAAACTTTCCGCAATACTTTTTCATCCAACCCTATAGCAATTTTACTTCCTAGAAGTCCTCCTAATATAAAAAACACTGAAATAATTATTGCGTAACGCCAATCTACAAAACCTTGTTTATTATAATTTACAACAGCCAACAAGGTTACAGGCGGCAATAATGCTGCTAAACTTGTGCCTTGTGCTTGTTGCTGCGAAAATCCTAAAAGAAGCAACAAGGGAACAATAATTATTCCTCCTCCAATTCCTATTAAACCACTTAAAATTCCGGCTGCAAGACCAATACAGATTAAAAAAAGCGCTATTTGTAACGTCATTTTATTCATTTTAGTATCCGCCTGTTGGGATTACTATATCGTACACTTTTTTAGATTTATTAGGCAAGCTTTTATCGCGAAGCCAAGGGTTGTGTAATTTTAAAATTTTATAATTGATCCCTTGAGTTTTAGCAAAACCCGCCAAATCGTTAATTGTACTATCTACCTGAATCGTTTTAAACGGAACTTCCTGATACAATGCTTCTTGCGGAATAGCAAAACCATATTTTGCTGAATTTTGCATGATTTCCTTTAAAGCCAAAATACGAAATACATATCGAGAGGTTTCTTCCGGAAGCAATAAGTCGTAAAAAGTCTCTACTTGCTGTTCGCCTAATCTTCTAGACATTCCTCCCATTCCACCATTATAAGAAGCTGCTGCTAATGTCCAACTTCCGAATTTGGCGTAAGCATCTTTTAAATAAGCACAAGCCGCTTCGGTTGATTTTACCAAATCGTATCTTTCGTCAATATAATCGTTTACTTCCATTCCTTTTTCTTTGGCTGTTGCAGGCATAAATTGCCAAACACCTCTTGCTCCTGCAGGCGAAACAGCATTAACCAAACTACTTTCAATAACCGCTAAATACTTAAAATCATCAGGCACACCATTTTTCTTTAAAATAGGCTCAATGATAGGAAATACTTTATTAGCTCTTTTGATCACCAAAGTCGTATTGGTATGATAATTCATGTTGGTCACCATTTCACGATCTAAGCGTTCCTGTACATCTGCCATTTTATAAGGCACATTTTCTCCTGCAAAATTCATTTGCTTCGGATAATCTACATATACTTGTTCTTTTACTGCTGTAGCTGTTGCATAAATAAACAAACTACCGACTAAAACAACTCCTAAAATAACACCAATCTTTTTCATATCGCTTGTTTTTCTATTTTCTCTTCTAAAATTAATTGCGGTAAATTTTGGTTTAACCACATGAATTTATTTAAAATCATTATATGAGTTCCTCCTTTTACAACTATACAATTCGAAATATATTGTATAGGAAACACTTCATCTTTATCACCATGAACATGAATAATTTCATCATCCGGCAAAGTTCGCGACCAAGTTACAATTTTTTCAATAGACCAATCCAAATAATACTTATCACGAACACTCAAAAATTTTTCATAAAGCTTAATCCTTTTTGCCACAACATTACTTCCATAAGCATATTTGACTAAATTTTCTATATTGGTCAACAAACTAGTAGGCAGCAATTTATATGCCAATGTTTTTTTAGCAAAACGCATTCTCCTTGGTAATTCTTTATTGGTTTTTACACTCGAAACAATAATAACTTTGGACACATTTAAAAATTGTTTCATCTCCTGAACTAAAATCCCTCCGAAAGAAACCCCAACCAAAACGGCTTGATCGTGCACTACTTTTTCACTCATTCGTCTGGCATATTGTTCTAAAGATTCATCTTTTAGCGGTATCATCCATTCTAAATAAAAAAGTTCAAACTGATCTTCCGGCAGTTTAATATTTTCAAAAATAGCCGGACTAGCGGCTAATCCGGGCATCAAATAAACAGGAATTTTAGTCATTGCTTCGAAAACGATTGAATATAACATTATAAAATTACCATTTATTTTTGCTTTTCTTCTTTTTTTTATATTGATTTTACCAAATTTAACTTTCTATTAAAAACTTAAATAGTTTTATGTTATATTCATTTGAATTTGATAATCAAATTAGTAATTTTGCATTGTAATTGAAATTTATTTTTGATTCGATACGAAATCACTCCACGTTCTACCGTAAAAATACTTTTCAGATGGAAATAAAAGATAATGAACTGCTAAGACATTTTGAAGTAACTACAGATGAAGGTTTACTTACTATTGAATACTCTTTACAAGAAAGAAAAATTTTTTTAACCAAGCTCTGTGCAGGAAACTGTGAAGACGAGGTTATACAACAAGAATTCATTAAAAATGTTTTAGATTTAGTAAGCGAACGCAATTTAAGGGTTGTTCCTACACATTCTAAAATTGTCAGCTTTTTTAGAAAAAACAGAAAATATCAAGAAATGCTTCCTCCGGGAATAAAGATTTAAACCGTCTTTATTTTTTTCTAGGGTGGTAATTTTCTATTACTTCTGATAAAAATTTGCGATCTAAGTGCATATACACTTCTGTCGTAGTAATCGACTCGTGCCCTAACATTAACTGAATAGAGCGCAAATCAGCTCCGTTTTCCAATAGATGCGTTGCAAAAGAATGACGAAATGTATGCGGAGAAATCACCTTCTTTAAGCCAATTTTTTGGGCTAAATCTTTAATAACCGTAAAAACCATAGCACGAGTTAGTTGTCTTCCTCTGCGATTTAGAAAAACTGTATCTTCAAAGCCTTTCTGTACCGGAACATCACCCCTAACCTGATTAATATATTGTGCTATAATTTTTTGAGTTGATAATCCTATAGGCACAAAACGCTGTTTATTTCCTTTTCCGGTTATTTTTATAAAACCTTCTTCAAAAAACAAATCGGATAATTGTAAACTAACCAACTCCGAAACACGCAAACCACAACTATATAAAGTTTCTAACATGGCTTTGTTACGCATATTGACCATGTTTTTCTCTTTGTTTTCATCTATTTGAATAGGAATCGCTGCGATCAACTCGTCTATTTCTTCAGTAGAAAGTGTATCAGGCAATTTCCGTCCTACTTTAGGCACTTCTATCAACTCCATAGGAGAATCTTCTCTATAATCTTCAAAAACCAAATAACCAAAAAAACTCTTTAAACCAGAAATGATTCGTGCTTGACTAGTGGCATTAACTTTTTGAGCCAATTCATACACAAACTGCTGAATGACTTCTTCCTGAATACGAATAGGAGATTCAGTAACTTTCTTTTGATCTAAAAAAAGAATCAATTTTTCGATATCAAAACTATAATTGACAATAGTATTTTCAGAAAGACCTCTTTCTAAACGCAAATAGTTTTGGTATTCTTTTAAGTATGATTGCCACGTTCCCATAGCTCAAAAATAGCAATTTTTAGGCATAAAAAAACCCCGCAATTGCGGGATTTAATTTTATTTAAGAATAGTGTATTATTAGAATTTATATCCAACTCCAACAAAAAAACCACTCAATTTATATTCTAAACCATCAATATCAGATAAATCAGCTAATCCTATACTATATTTAGCATCTACAACAAAGTTTTCAGCAAAATTATATTCAGCTCCTAAGTCTAAACCATAGTTAAAAGATTTCATTCCATCTGGAACATCAGTTAAAAATGAAAAACTTGGACCAGCTTTAACACCTAACCCTTCAATAACCATATATTTAGCATGAATAGGGATTTGAACCTGATTAGCATCAGAAACTGCTATATACAATAACTCAGGTTGTACATGAAACTTATCAGATACTGTTAAATCAGCAAAACCACCAATATAAAAACCTGAATCTGACTCAGACACAGAACCAAAACCACTAACTTCAGCTTTACCTGAAAGAGAAGTGAAACCAGCTTTAACACCAAAACTTGCATCTTGAGCTTGAGACAAGCCAAAAGTTGCTAATGCAGCAACTGTAAGTAAAAATTTTTTCATTTCTATTGTATTATTAATTATAGTTGTGCGAATATAAATAACATTTTCAATTTAACAAATTTATACGCTAATTTATAAACATTATAGATACAAAAAAACCCGCCAATAGGCGGGTTCTTCTTTGATATTGTAAGTTACAAATTAGAATTTGTAGTTAACACCAAAAGTAACTGCTGTCCAATTTCCTCCAAAAGAGAAGTTATTAGTTTTCTCAGCACCATTTCCTCCGTTATCATCTGTAGAGAATCCTAAAACTCCTACTCCAGCTTCGATAGAGAAATTAGAAGAAAGGAAATAGTTCAAACCAGCACCTAACTGAGCTCCAAAAACTTTTGATTTGTAATCAGCAGCGTAGTAAGAACCATCAGTATCTACTCCATACTCATTATTATACCCCATGTAGTTAACACCTAATTCTCCGAATAAAGAGAATTTGCTAGCAGGTGTAAAATAATATCTACCAAATGCACCAACTCCGAAACCATCATTAGTTGCATCAGCAGAACCGAAATCTACTTTATCAGATTGGTATCCTACCATTAAACCTACAGCGATATTATCAGTTACAAAATAACCAGCTTTAGGAGCGATTAAAAATGAGTTTTCTTTGAAATCACCTGTTTTTGAACTATTGAAAGTTACTGCACCAGAAATAAAAACATCTCCTTTAGCAAAACCACCATTATCAGCTGTTTCAGCTTCTTGAGCATTAGCAAACGCGAAAGCGAAAATAGCTACTGCAGATAATAAAACTTTTTTCATGTTTAGTTTAAATTTTAAAAGTTAACTCGGCAAAGTTATAGGTTTTTTAAACACAAAAAACACAAGATCTACGACAAGCCTGTAACTTTTGTAACATAAAAAAAGTTATCTCTTATAAATCAATATTTTAGAAAATTAAACATTTGTTTATTTTTTCGAAATTTAATATTTCTTTCACATTTTATTAAAACACAATCAATTGTAAAATACTGATTTTCAACAAATTCCTTTAATCGATTTTTTTATACATTTTGTCGATAAAACAGCAAAAAAAGCAATTTCACAACGATAAACACTATAAAAATTGCAATTAAATACTATTTAACAGCTATTAGTTTAAGACTCCTTTTTCATTCATCAATCATTCTATTCACTAAATTTATACTAAACAACGGTAAATTATCGTTACAATATAAACCATATAATTATGAAAAAACTATTTTTTTTAGCAAGTCTGGTTTTAGTACTGTTTTCAAATACTACTATACAGGCTCAACTTTTAAAATTTGGTATCAAAGGCGGAGTAAACTTTGCTAATTATACCGGTGGTTCTGTTGAAGGTATCGATTTCAAATCTATTGCAAGTTATCATGCAGGGATTGTAACCGAACTTAGGATTTTTGACAATCTTGCACTACAACCCGAATTAGTATATACTACCCAAGGTTCTGAGTTAAAAGGATTGGGTAACCAAATTAAAAACGAACTGGGGTATTTAGCACTACCGGTTTTAGCCAAATTTTATTTAACCGATAATGGTTTAAGCTTAGAAGCGGGTCCTCAATTTTCAGTTTTGGTTAGTGAACGAAATGAAATTGATACTAGTGACACCAAGACTTTTGATTTTGGAATTGCAGGAGGTTTGAGTTATAAGTTAACAAAACACTTTTTCATCTCAGGTCGTTATGTAGCCGGTTTAACAGAAGTTAAAAAAGACGCTGATGTTAAAAATTCAGTCATACAAATCTCTGCTGGTTTTCTTTTTTAAAAAGAAAAGTCTTAAAGATATGTAAAAGCCATTCTAAAACAGAATGGTTTTTTTATTTTTACACAAATGAAGAAATCATGAAACTTATTATCATAAATGGCCCTAACCTTAATTTATTAGGAAAAAGAGAACCTGAAATTTACGGCAGTACAACTTTCGAAGACTATTTTAAAGAATTACAAAATATATTTCCAAAGCTTACTTTAGAATATTACCAAAGTAATGTGGAAGGCGAAATCATTAACAAACTACATGAAACCGGGTTTTCGTATGACGGCATCATCTTAAATGCAGGAGCCTACACGCATACTTCCATTGGAATTGGCGATGCTATTAAAGGAATTACAACTCCGGTTATCGAAGTACACATTTCAAATACATTCTCCAGAGAATCCTTTCGACACCAATCCTATATTTCTCCAAATGCAAAAGGTGTAATTATTGGTTTTGGACTTCAAAGTTACAATTTAGCCATTCAATCGTTTATAAAATAAAGCTCACTCTATATGAATAGACTTCTACTCTTTTTATTGTTCTTATCTACCACCGTTTTAGCACAAATCAAAGGAACAGTTACCGATAAAAATGGAAATCCGCTTCCTTTTGTCAACATATTTCTCGAAAACACCTACACCGGAACTTCTACCAATGAACAAGGAAAATTTGAATTATATGTAAACCAAAGTCAGAATAAATATGTAGTTGTATTTCAATATTTGGGATTCCAAACACATAAAGAAGTACTTCAAAACATTAATTTCCCTTATATTTTAGACATTACACTTCAGGAAGAAAACATGACATTGAATGAAGTTGTTGTAACTAATGGCGAAAATCCGGCTAACGATATCATTCGAAAAGCCATTGCTAATAAAAAGAAAAACACCTTAAAAACCGATAAGTTTGAAGCTGATTTTTATTCGAAAGGCATTTTCAAAGCCAAAAATATTCCGAAAAAATTCATGGGTGTCGATATTGGTGACCTTGACGGAAGTTTAGATTCCACAAGAAGCGGTGTAATTTATCTTTCGGAAACGGTTTCTAAAATCAAATTTGAAAAACCCGATAATTTGAAAGAAGAAATTATTGCATCAAAAGTAGCCGGAGACGACAATGGTTTTAGCTATAATACTGCAATGAGCACGGATTACGATTTCTATCAAAACTACATTAAGCTTTCTATTGAAATGGTTTCGCCTTTGGCTAATAATGCTTTTAATTATTATAAATATCAGTTAGAGGCAACATTTTATGACAATCGCAATCAACTAATCAATAAGATTAGGCTCACACCAAAAAGAGATAAAGAACCCGTTTTTGAAGGTTATATTTATATTGTAGAAGATTCGTGGGCGATTTATGGTGTTGATGTAGACGTAAAAGGCTACCGCATGCAAGAACCTATTTTGGAAACGCTCAATTTAAAACAAAACTTCAGTTTTAACAGCGACAACAATTTATGGGTTAAAAATGTGCAAGCTATTTCATTTGATGCCGGAATTTTCGGCATGAACTTTACCGGAAAATTTACTCATGTTTTTACCAATTATAACTTTAAAGATACTTTTGAAAAGAAAACCTTTGGCAAAGAAATTGTTTCTTTTGCCGAGAATTCCAATAAAAAAGACAATACGTATTGGGAAGCCAATCGTCAAGTGCCATTGACTGAAGAAGAAATCACCAATTACGTAAAAAAAGATAGTATTCAAACGGTTCGCAAATCAAAAACCTATTTAGATTCTATTGATGCTAAAGGAAATCGCTTTAAACCTTTGGATGTTCTTATGGGGTACACCTATAAAAACTCGTTTCACAAATGGAGTTTTAGCTACAACGGATTATCGGATATCACTTCTTTAGCATTCAATACTGTTCAAGGTTGGAATTTAGACACCGGATTTTCATTTAGAAAATGGAATGAAGAAACCGGAAAATACACTTCGGCGAGTTCTACTTTTAATTATGGTTTTGCCGAAGATCGTTTGCGCGTCAAAGGAAATTTCTATCATCGTTTCAATAACACTAATGACCTATTCTTTGCGGTTTCAGGCGGAAGCGATATTAGCCAAATCAACAATGCTAACCCTATCAGCGGTCTAATCAATTCGGTGAGTTCTTTATTCTTTAAAAACAATTACATGAAATTGTACAACAAAGAATTCTTCAGAATTTCAGCAGGAGAAGAAGTGACCAATGGTCTTTTTGTCACCGCTTCTTTGGATTACGAAAACCGTCGCCCATTATTTAACAATACAGATCAAGCCTTTGTAAAAAGTAGTGATTCTTATTTTTCAAATGATCCGTTGCAACCCTTTAATGAATTCTCAGTTCCATTTGAAAAACATCATTTGATGAAAGCAAGTTTAGGAACACGCATTCGTTTCGGACAAAAATACATCAGTCGTCCTAATGCGAAAATTAATGTACAAAACAGCGATTATCCCGTTTTGTATTTTAATTATACCAAAGCTTTTTCGGCAAGCGAAAAAAATTACGAATACGATTTGCTTTTTGCCCGCATGGACTACAATCAAACCTTTGGCAATAAAGGAGATTTTGGTTTACGCATGAAAGCCGGAAAATTCTTTAACGCTGATGGTATTTCTTTTATTGATTACAAACACTTTAACGGAAATCAAACACATATTAATATGGATAGTGATTACTTGAATAGTTTCAGCTTACTTCCGTATTACACACAATCCACAAATGATGCGTATATCGAAATGCATTTAGAACACAATTTCAAAGGTTTTATTATGAATAAAATTCCGTTACTGAATAAATTGCAATGGAATTTAATTGGTACTTTCCACCAAATTAATGTTCCCGACAGAAAACCGTATCAAGAAGTTGGTGTAGGCTTTGGAAACATCGGTTTTGGAAAGTTCCGTTTTTTAAGAGTCGATTATGTAAGAGCATATCAAGGCGGATATGTAGGTGACGGTTTTATGTTTGGTTTACAGTTTTAAATTCTTCACTAAAAATATTTAATATAAAAAAGGCTGTTTTTCAAACAGCCTTTTTTATATCTACTTTCTAATGTAAATTAAACTCTTACGATATTAGCTCCTAACGCTCTCAAACGCTCGTCAATACGTTCGTAACCTCTATCAATTTGTTCTATATTTTGAATAGTACTGAATCCTTTTGCTGATAAAGCTGCAATTAACAACGAAATTCCCGCTCTAATATCTGGCGAAGTCATAGTTGTTGCTTTTAACTGCGACTGGAAATTGTGTCCGATTACAATTGCTCTATGCGGATCACAAAGGATAATTTTGGCTCCCATATCGATCAATTTATCTACGAAAAACAAACGGCTTTCAAACATTTTTTGATGAATCAATACTTCACCTTTAGCTTGTGTAGCAACCACCAAAACAATGCTCAATAAATCAGGAGTAAATCCTGGCCAAGGTGCATCAGCAATAGTCAATATTGAACCGTCGATGTCTGTTTTAATTTGGTATCCGTCTTTGTGTGCCGGAATAAAAATATCGTCTCCTCTCTTCTCGATTGTGATTCCTAATTTCCCAAAAACATTTGGAATTTGACCTAAGTTTTCCCAACTCACATCTTTAATCGTCACTTCGCTACGCGTCATTGCTGCTAAACCGATCCATGATCCAATTTCGATCATATCCGGTAAAATGCGATGTTCGCAACCGCCTAATGCTTCAACTCCTTCGATGGTTAATAAGTTAGAACCAATACCTGAAATTTTAGCTCCCATAGCAACTAACATTTTACACAACTGCTGTAAATAAGGCTCACAAGCTGCATTGTAAATCGTCGTAATTCCTTTGGCTAAAACAGCAGCCATTACTACGTTAGCTGTTCCGGTTACTGAAGCTTCATCAAGCAACATGTATGCTCCTTTTAAACGACCTTTGGTTTCAACGCCGTAAAAATGATCTTCTCTGTTGTATCTGAATTTGGCACCAAGATTAATAAAACCTTCAAAATGCGTATCCAAACGTCTTCTTCCAATTTTATCTCCACCTGGTTTTGGAATATATCCTTTGCCAAAACGAGCCAAAAGTGGTCCCACAATCATAATAGAACCTCTCAAAGCACCACCTTCTTTTTTAAAAGCTTCGGTTTCTAAATAGTCTACATTTACTTCATCAGCTTGAAAAGTATAACTTCCATGTCCAATTTTTTGAATTTTAACACCCAAATTACCTAATAAAGTAATCAGTTTATTCACATCAATAATATCAGGAATATTCGAAATTTTTACTTTTTCGGGAGTTAATAAAACGGCACTTAAAATTTGTAATGCTTCGTTTTTTGCTCCTTGTGGAATTACTTCGCCATGTAATGGCTTTCCTCCTTCAATTTTAAATGTACCCATAGAGTGCTTTTAGTTTCGTTTGGTTTTTTGGTTATTTTTTTTCTTAAACTGAGTCTTTTGATTCGAATTTTTGTTCTGATTATTGAATTGTGCTTTGTTGGACACCTTTTTGTTCACTTTAATCAAACTTTGCGAATTAGACAATTCTTCATTTGATTTTAAAAGGTTGATTTTTCCTTCTGACAATTCGTATAAATGTTGAAAAATCACTTCGTCTTCCACTGTTTCTTTATTCCAGCTTAAATATGATTTTTTCATGTGATTGGCAATAACTAAAATTAAAGCCGATTTCATTTCGCCCTCTTCCCAACCGATAGCCACATCAATCATATATTTAATATTATTGCCATAAAAACGATATTTCGGGAAATTTTGAGGATAATCTAAATGTGCCGATCTCAAACTCAAAGCTTCACGTGAAGGAGTCGGATAAGGCGAATCTACATCCAAATTAAAATCAGCCATAATAAACAACTGATCCCACAATTTATGCTGAAAATCAGGTACGTCGCGCAAATGCGGATTAAGTGTTCCCATGACAGAAATCACATATTTTGCTGCTTTATTGCGTTCCTCTCTATCTTCAATTTGAATTAACTGATCGATTAATTTTTGTAAATGTCTTCCGTATTCGGGAATAATCAACGGCGAACGTTGCGAATTGTATTCCAAATAGGAAGAAAGTGCTTTTTGTTCCATAATTAAAGTGAAATAATGCCTTCTATGGTTGAAACTTGTTTGTATTTTTCAATGACTGCGTCAGGATTTTTCATGTGTACACTAATTGATACACTGGTATATTTTCCTGTTTTAGATTGATTGGTTTCAATAACAGCTCCCATTCCGTTAAATGCTCCTTCTACTTCTGCAATTTTCATAGGATCTGATGGCACAATAAATTTATATAAGTATTCTGAAGGCCAAAGTGATGTATTGGTTAACTCTTCTTTTAGCCTAACATAAAATTCCTCTGTTTTCTTATCCATTCTCTCTTTTAATTTAAAGCAAATATACTTCTTTCCACTCACAATTAATACTGTGAAAACTATAAAATTAAGAAACTTGAATAGATTTTCAAAAAAACTTACTTTTGTCTTTTAGAATTAAAGCATGAACAAAGAAATTATTGTTTTAGCGGGCGGTCCAAGTTCGGGAAAAACTACATTAATTGAAGCCTTAGTAGCTAAAGGCCATATTTGTTACCCTGAAGTATCTCGCGAGGTAATCAAGGAAGCACAGCGACAAGGTATTGAACAACTTTTTTTAGAAAAGCCCCTACTGTTTAGCGAATTACTTTTAGAAGGACGTGTTAAACAATACAAAAATGCCATCAATGAAGAAAGTACCACTGTTTTTTTAGACAGAGGTATTCCTGATGTTTTAGCTTATATGCATTACATTGGCGATTCGTACCCTAGTTTTTTCACCGAAGCTTGCCAAAATCATTTGTATACTAAAGTTTTTTTATTGCCACCATGGAAAGAAATTTATGTAAGTGATGCAGAACGTTATGAAAATTACGAACAAGCTGTTCTTATTCACGAGCATTTAGAAGAAACGTATAAAAGCTTTGGTTACGAATTAATTACTGTTCCTAAAGACAGCATAGAAAACCGAGTAAATTTCGTTTTAAGTCATTTAGCTACAATTTAAAACAATATATGAGCGAAGCGTTAAAAATTCTTCAAAAAGTATGGAAACACGATTCTTTTAGAGAACCTCAAGAAGCGATTATACAGTCGGTTTTAGAGGGAAACGACACCTTTGCTCTTTTGCCAACCGGCGGCGGAAAATCGGTTTGTTACCAAGTTTCCGGATTGGTTTTAAACGGAATTACGTTGGTTATTTCACCTTTGATTGCTTTGATGAAAGACCAAGTTTCAAACCTCCAAAAAAAAGACATTAAGGCAATTGCTCTCTTAGGCGGACTTTCTCAAGACGAAATCATAACACTACTTGATAACTGTCAGTTTGGAAATTACAAATTCCTATATCTTTCGCCAGAACGTTTGCAACAAGACTGGATTATAGAACGCTTGAAGCAAATCGACATCAATTTAATCGCGATTGATGAAGCGCATTGCGTGAGCCAATGGGGACATGATTTTCGTCCGGCTTATTTAAAAATTAAAAATTTAAAAGAACACTTTCCAAAAGTTCCGTTTATAGCATTAACAGCTTCGGCTACAAAAAGAGTTCAACAAGATATCATTGAAAATTTAGGTCTGGAAAAACCAAAAGTTTTCAAAAAATCGTTTTATCGCGATAATTTGGCATATCACATCATTCCAACAGACGATAAACTTTATAAAATCAAACAGATTTTAACCAAAAATCCACAGTCATCTATTATCTACGTTCGCAACAGAAAAAGTACGGTTGAATTGGCAAACCAATTGCATCATCTAGGTTTTACGACTACTTCTTTCCACGGCGGACTTCCGATAAAAGAGAAAGAAAAAAATATGGAACTGTGGATGCGAGACAAAGCTCAAGTAGTTGTTGCTACCAATGCCTTCGGAATGGGAATTGACAAACCTGATGTTAAAACGGTTATTCATTATCAATTACCTGAAAATTTAGAAAATTACTACCAAGAAGCAGGAAGAGCCGGAAGAAATGGCGTAAAATCTTTTGGAATCTTATTATTAGGCAGTAGCGATATTGAAATGGCTTCAAAACAATTTGAAGCTTCAAAAGTGGACAAAATTTTCCTAAAGGAAGTCTACAAAAAACTTAATACTTTTTTCAGAATTGCTTATGGAGAAGGTTTTGATGAAGAATTTAGTTTTAATCTGAACCAATTTTGCGCACACTATAACTTCCCGGTTGTTAGAACATTTAACGCCTTACAATTTCTTGATCGACAAGGCATTATTTCCTTGCACAATGAAAGCATTGAAAAAATAAAAATGCATTTTTTGCTGCCAAGTAAAGAAATCATTAGATACATCAGTTTACATCAAGATCAAGAAGAAATCATCACTACTATTTTAAGAACTTACAGCGGAATTTTTGAATCTGAAACAGCTATTAATACATCTTTGGTTGCTAAAAAATCAAATACTACTGAAGAAGAAGTCTTTAGAGTAATTCATGCTTTAGAAAAAGTAGGTTGTGTTGCTTTAAATATTCATAACAGCGACACTTTAATTACCTTTAATGAAGCGAGAGAAGACGATTTAACCATCAATCCTGTTATTAAGTTTTTAGAACAATACAACAACATCAAACAGCAACAATTTGATAGCGTAATTGGATATGTTACTAACGAAAAAAATTGCAATAGCAAAAAAATATTGGCTTATTTTGATGAAAAAGAGATTTCCGATTGTGGTATGTGTTCTAATTGCCTGAAACAAAAACCTATGCAAAAAACATTGGAACAGCTTTTCATTGAAATTAAAAATTTTCTAAAGCAAAAAGATGCTTCTCCTGAAGAATTGGAACATTACATCAACGCCGATAGTTCAACTCTGATAGAAGCCTTACGATTACTTTTAGACCAAAATTATATTACTTTAAATTCACAAAATCAATATACAATTTTCAAATGGAAAAATTAAAAATTGTTTTCATGGGTACTCCCGACTTTGCTGTGGGTATTCTTGACACTATATATAACAACAATTACGAAATTGCAGGTGTAATTACTGCACCTGATAAACCTGCAGGAAGAGGTCAAAAACTAAGCGAAAGTGCCGTAAAAAAATATGCTGTAGAAAAAGGGCTTAGACTTTTACAGCCTACAAACCTTAAATCAGAAGACTTTTTAGACGAATTAAGAAGTTTAGAAGCTAATTTACAGGTTGTAGTTGCCTTTAGAATGTTACCCGAAGTCGTTTGGCGTATGCCAAAATTAGGAACTTTTAACTTGCATGCTTCCTTATTACCACAATATCGTGGAGCTGCACCTATTAATTGGGCAATTATTAACGGAGAACAAAAAACCGGCGTGACAACTTTTTTTATTGATGATAAAATTGATACCGGAGCCATGATTCTTCACAAAGAAACTGCCATAGGAAAAGACGAAACTGCCGGAGAACTTCACGACCGATTAATGCATCTGGGCAGCGAAGCTGTTTTAGAAACGCTTCAACGTATCGAAAAAGGAAATGTAAGCACCACTTTACAAGAAGATAATAGCGAAATCAAAACGGCTTATAAACTCAATAAAGACAATTGTAAGGTGGATTGGAACAAAAGCGGAACAGAAATTTTCAATTTAATCAGAGGACTTTGTCCTTATCCTGCTGCTTGGACCTTTTTTAATGATGACGAAAACCAATGGAATGTCAAACTATATGATGTAGCTTTTGAACCTGAACAGCATCAATTTGCAATCGGACAAATCATTACCGGAAAAAAAGAAATGAAGATTGCTGTTACTGATGGTTTTTTAAAAATTTTCTCACTTCAATTTCCAGGAAAGAAAAAAATGCAAACCGGAGAGCTTTTGAACGGAATTCAACTTTCAGAAAAAGCAAATGCTTCTTAAGCCTTACAGGACGTGGAACGAGCAAATTTTACAGATTTACAAAAAATGTTATTAACAATTACCTTGTTTTATCAACATTTCGAGTTAAAATCCGCATAAAACCTTGCATAATTCCGTTATACAACTAAATTTGTAACACTTAAATTAAGTTTAACCAATCATAAATAATTATTATTATGAACAAATCTGAATTAATTGATGCTATGGCGGCTCACGCTGGTATCACAAAAGCGGCTGCTAAATTAGCTTTAGAATCTTTCTTAGGAAATGTAGAAGGAACTTTAAAAAAAGGTGGTAAAGTTTCTTTAGTAGGTTTTGGTTCTTGGTCAGTTTCTAAAAGAGCTGCAAGAGAAGGTAGAAATCCTCAAACAGGAACAACAATTAAAATTGCTGCTAAAAACGTTGTAAAATTCAAAGCTGGTGCTGAGCTTGATAACGCAGTAAACTAAATAAATTTTACTCGAAAGAAATATTGAAATCCTGCATTTTGCAGGATTTTTTTATTTTACGACCGTTTTTCCTTGACATTTTAAGAAAACTTTAATAATTTTAAAGAAAAATCTATTAGCTATGATATCTGTTTTACCTAAGAAAGGGCATTTGCTGATAGCAGAACCTTCAACATTAGGAGATGTATCTTTTAACCGCTCCATTATCCTTTTAGCAGAACATAATGAAGATGGTTCTATTGGTTTCATTATCAATAAACCATTAGAATATGTCATTCATGATCTTGTGCCGGAAATTAAAGCTGATTTTACAGTCTACAATGGTGGACCTGTAGAGCAAGACAATTTGTATTTTATACACAATGTGCCGGAGATGATACCTAATAGCGTTGAAATTGCCAATGGAATTTATTGGGGAGGTGATTTCGATTCTACTCTAAATCTTATTAATGAGGGAAAAATAACTAAAAAAAATATTCGCTTCTTTTTAGGCTATAGCGGTTGGGGAGTACAACAATTAGACGATGAATTAAAAGAAAACGCTTGGATTGTTACTGAAAACAATTTAAGAGCTAAACTTTTAGCCAAACCTGTTCAGCATTTTTGGAAAGAAAAAATGAAAGAACAAGGTGGTGAATATATTCTTTTTTCTAATGCTCCCTCTGATCCCATGTTAAACTAAAGAAACAATGTTGCGTTTAACTGAGCTAAAACTTTTTTTGCAAAATCATTTTTGAATGTTTTTTTGCGATATTGAGCTACGGGCTGAATACCTGTTATAACATTGGTTAAGAAAATTTCATCTGCTTTTTGTAAATCAAAAGGGGAAATGGATTTTTCTACCATCTGAATATCCGTCATTTTAGCAACAACTTTAAGCACATTTTTTCTCATGATTCCATTTAAACATCCATCTGCTATAGGAGGCGTAATTAATTGGTTTCCCATTAGCATAAATACATTGGATTGCAAGGCTTCAACAATATTCTTTTCATCATTTACCAACAAACAATTAGCATAGCCGTTTTCATTTGCAAAAATGCTTCCGGCAACATGAATCATTTTATTATTGGTCTTCAATGTAGAGAATAATTGCTTCGTAATATGAGCATCTTTATAAATTTCAACTTCATACGTTTCATTTTTATCAAACTGATACATTCTCGATGCTAGACTTTGAACTGTAATTAAAAAATCAACCTCATTTGTTTTAGGTAAATAAAACCCATCTCCTTTTCTAAACACCGAAAAACGGGCTCTGTAAGCAAAACTTGCAGCCAATTTTTGAATTAATTTTAATATTTCATTTTCAAAATATTCTAAAGTAAATTCCATAGGTATTTCCATTCTACAAATACGCATAGAAGCCATTAATCTAAAATAGTGTTCTTCCGCAAATAATATCTTGCCATCAACCACTCTAACAGTTTCAAAAACACTATCTCCAAATAAAAAACCTCTATTATTATCTATAGTAATACCACTATTTTCTTGAATATTTCCGTTGAAATTAACCATAAAAAAATCCCGATTTTAAATCGGGACAAATATAACCTTTATAATTTAAAATAGGAATTAAACAGAACCTAAAACCGCTTTTAAATCGGATACCTGATTTTCCCAAAGCAAACGTGATTCATTTAATTCATCTTCTTCTGCAAAATCAATTACCAATAAAGAAACGTCTTTTGTTATTTCATCCTCTAAAATTTTCATTTCAAAAAAATATTCTGTTTCAGCTCCATCTTCATCTAACCATCTAAAACGAACACGCTCTCCGGTTCGTCTAGAAATCAATTTTGCTTTTTCTTCGGAATCATTCCATATAAAGGTAAATAATTCTCCTCTTGAATTGACATTGTCAGCAAACCATTCAGATAAGCCTGAAGGAGTTGAAATATATTGATATAGTAGGGATGGTGATGCGTGTATGGGGAACTCTATTTCATATTTAACTTTTACTTCCATCTTTTATTTAGTTTTTAGATTGGAAATATATAGAGAATTATTCGAAAAAACAAAAAAGAAAAAAGCCTTAAATTTTTCTTCTAATAAATTTGCACTAAATCAAAATTGTTTTATATTTGCACCCGCATTGAGAGATGCAAGACCAACGAAAGAATGGCGAGGTAGCTCAGTTGGTTAGAGCGCAGGATTCATAACCCTGAGGTCACGGGTTCAACTCCCGTCTTCGCTACGAAAAGCAAATCCCTAAACAACAACTGTTTAGGGATTTTTTTTATTTATTCAATAAGTAAATTTTAATACTATTTTTTTTAATTGAAGTGAGGAATTTTAAAAATGATAACATTCCACAATTATTTAGATCATTGTTTTAAAACTTCATACGTTGTATACGCACTGCATTTAAAATGGCTAGTAAGGCCACACCTACATCAGCAAAAACAGCTTCCCACATGGTTGCCAATCCACCTGCACCAAGTATTAATACTATTCCTTTTACTGCAAATGCTAATGTGATGTTTTGCCAAACAATTTTCTTTGTCTGTTTGCCAATATTGATTGCCATAGGTATCTTACTTGGCTTATCATCTTGTATGACTACGTCTGCTGTTTCAATGGTGGCATCGCTACCCAAACCGCCCATCGCAATACCTACATCACTCAATGCTACAACCGGTGCGTCATTTACCCCATCGCCAACAAAAGCAACAGTCTCATTCCTAGCTTTTATTTCTTTTACCTTATTTACTTTATCTTCTGGCAACAAATCTCCAAAAGCTTTATCAATTCCTAGTTTCTCAGCAACAAATTTCACTACCGTGCTTTTATCGCCACTCAGCATAGTTGATTTTACATTGCTCTTTTTTAATTTATCAATGGTAAGTTGTGCATCTTCTTTTATACTGTCGGCAATAGTTATATAACCCACAAATTTTTTATCATACGCCACCGCAATTACAGTATAAACAATATCATTCGGGTCGAGTTTATGAGTAATCGAAAATTTATTCATCAATTTGAAATTCCCTACCAATAATTGCTTATCGTTTACTTCTGTTCTTAGTCCATGTCCTGCAATTTCTTCTACATTTTGCAACTGAATAGTGTTCGTCTTTAATCCAACAAACTGATGAATAGCTGTAGCAATAGGATGTGTACTATGTCTTTCTAAAGCATCTACCATCTGTAAAATCTCAGTTTGATCAAATGTCTTATCAAAAACAACTTCTTGCACTTTAAAAACACCTTCTGTCATGGTACCTGTTTTGTCCATTACCACGTTTTGAATATTGGCAAGCACATCTAAAAAATTGCTACCTTTAAATAAAATTCCGTTTTTACTTGCTGCGCCTATTCCTCCAAAATATCCTAAAGGAATAGAGATAACCAATGCACATGGACAAGAGATAACTAAGAAAATCAATGCTCTGTATAACCAATCTGTAAATTGATACTCTTTTACAAAAAAGTAGGGCAATAAACATATTGAAACTGCTAAAAACACTACTATTGGCGTATATATTTTTGCAAACTTGCGAATAAATAATTCTGTCGGTGCTTTTTGGGCTGTAGCATTTTGTACCAATTCTAAGATTTTACTCAACTTACTATCAGTATATGCTGTAGTTACTTCTACTTGTACAGTTGTATTTAAGTTTATCATTCCTGCCAAAACCGTGTCGCCTTTTATTTTTGTATCCGGTTTACTTTCACCTGTGAGTGCTGCGGTATTAAATGAAGCTGTTTCTGATAGTAAAATCCCATCTAATCCTAACTTTTCACCCGATCTTAACTGTATAATTGCTCCGATTTCTACATTTTCCGCTTTTACCGTTTGGGGTTGATTGTTTTGTAAAACAGTTACCTCATCAGGACGTTGGTCAAGCAAAGATTTGATATTTGATTTAGCTCTTTGTACTGCCAATGTTTGAAATACTTCTCCCACTGCGTAAAACAACATTACTGCAACACCTTCCGGATATTCTCCAATAGCAAAAGCTCCGATAGTTGCTATTCCCATTAAAAGAAATTCAGAAAATATATCACCTTTTTTAATACTTTCCAATGCTTCTTTGAATACAGGAAGACCAACGGGCAGATATGCAACAACATACCAAAGAATTCTTACCCAGTTAGTAAACCATTCTTGCTTTAGAAAATTGTCAAAATAAATGGCTATGAGCAGTAATGTTAACGAAATAATACTGGGCAAAAATATTTTTAACAGACTTTCATTACCGCTTGAGTGCTCATGGTTGTGTCCATCATCATCACTATGATTGTGTTGATGCTGTTTTTGCTGTTCAAAGGAAGTTTTATCTTCTAAACTGCAACAAGTTGTATTCTCTCGCTTATCGTATACGTGTTCATGTTTTTTATCTATATTTCCCATTAGTTTTAATTTCATTAATGTTCATGTTCACCTGTATTGGTCAATTTAGCATTGATAAAGAAAGCTCCTTTGGTCACAATCTTTGCATTACTTGGAATATCTTGTACAAAGGTTATGGCTGTGTAGCCCATATTCGTAACACCTTTTACGATTTCTATTTTTTCAAAATTCACATTATCTTTCGCTTCTTCTTTATGATTCTTTTCATTTGCTTCGTGATGATGTTCTTCATTTTCCTCGTCATGATGCTCTTCCGTTTTTTTATCTGTAACTACAAAAATATAGTCTTTACCATCCGCATTTACAATCGATTCTGTTGGTACAGCAGGTGCTGTTACATTATGCAAACTCACAACACCTGTAATATTCATTCCATCGATCAATCCTGTTTTATTACCCGTTACATTACAATGTATGGAAATAGTTTTACTGTCGTTTTCAAAAGAAGAACCAATACTGAAAATTGTAGCGTCATATTCATTCGTTGGATTATTTGTTAAGGTAAAATGAATCGTTTGCCCCACTTTTAACAGCGGTAAATCTTTTTCAAAAACATGTAAATCTAAATGTAGTGAACTATTGTCAACAATTTCAGCTATTGGTGAAGAAACATCTACATAACTACCGATTTTAGCAAATACGTTACTAATAACACCGTTTAAAGGGCTGGTAACCATTAAAGAGGATTTTAAGTTGCTTGTTGATACTGCATTGGGATTAATTCCCATTAATTGGATTTGCTGCTGTAGTGATGCTTTTCGGGCACGAAGTGTATTGAGTTCTGCCGTTGCATTTTGTAAATTCTTTAAAGCTCCTGCATTTCCTGCGTTAAGTTGTTGCTGTCTGTTTACTTCTTGCTCTGCAAAAGTAATTTTACTGCCAATAGTCAAAAATTCTTCCTGTAACTGAATGAACTGCGGATTGGCAATAGTAGCAATAACCTGTCCTTTTTGTACATGATCTCCAACTTGAACATTCAATGTTTTAACGACACCTCCATATAAAGAAGTTGCATTCCCTTTATTATTGTTAGGCACTCGCAACATACCGTTTGCTTTTATGGTTGCTGTAAGTTCTTTATTTTCTACATTTCCCAAGGTGATTCCAACAGCGTTTATTTGCTCTTGTGTAAGTGTGGCTATGGTTGCTATTCCTTCTTCATGTTCGTGTTCTTCCGAAGCTTTTTCTTTGATTTCGGCTTGGTTTGAATTCCCGCAACTTACTAGAAAAAGGGACATACAAAAAATTGAAATTATGATTTTATTTTTCATTCTTATTTACTGATTGATAATTGAATAAATGTCAATTACAGATTGATTGACTTGCTGGATACTTTTTAAATAATTCAACTGAATATCTGTTGCCGTTTGTAAAGCATATAAATATTCTACATAACTAATATCTCCCGTACGATATCCTAATTGAGCCGCCGAAATAATATCATTTGCATTAGGTAATGCTTGTTGTTGATAATATTCAAATTCTGCTACATTTTGATTATATTGTTGAATTGCGTTTTGAAACTGAGTTCCCAATAGTATTTGCTGTTGTTTTGCATTGGATTCAAAAGCCTGTTTTTGGTAATTTAGTGACTTCACTTTGGCGTGTGTTGCTGTAAATAAAGGAATAGCAATTCCTACATTTACATAACTAAATCGGTTTCCTGAATCAAAAAACTTTTCTTGTCCGTTAATGGTTTGAAAACCAATTAAAGACTGATTGGTGTACCCAATGGTAAAATCAGGAAGACCTTGTGCTTTTTCCACCTTTTTGTTTTTTTCTGCAATTATAACTTGCTGATACATCGCCTTAACAGCCGGATGATTTTTTACCGCTGCACTATCTAACAATGTGCTTAGCGGCAACGGCTGAAAATCTTTCTCAGCTACAACTTCAAACGGTTCTTGTGTGCTCATCAATGCTTGCAAACTTTGATGAGCATTTTGCAAGTACACTTCATTCTGTTTTAATAACAAATTAATTTCGCCTTGCTTTGCTTGTGCTGTACTGATTTCTACTTTTTTCGTATCTCCTGTTTCATAGCGTAATGTTGCAATGCGAATAAAATCATTATATAAACTATCCAAATGTGATAATTGTTTTTTATTGTTCTGTAAATAATGAATTTGATAGAAATAGGTTCTTACTTGATTCTTTAATTCTAAAACCGTCATTTCCTGTTGCAATTCTTTACTTTTTATTTCTTCTTTTATCAATTGTCTTTTAGCTCCAAACAATGTCGGAAATGGAATTGTTTGTGAAACTTGGAAAGATTGGTCATGCTTTACGCTGTTGTATTGTCCCAATTGAGCATTGAAATCCAATTTTGGCAATTCCCAAGATGTTCGTTTCAAACTCTGTTTTGATTTTAACTCAAAATCCTTCGCTTTGATATCTCCGTTATTTTGCAAAGCAATATTTATTGCTTCATTTATATCAATACTTCTTTTGGTTTGAGCATTAGCATTGAAACTGAAAACAGAAAACAACAATACAATTATAGTTATAGCAGGTTTCATCCTTCTTTTTTTCTTAAAGTTAATTTTTGAATTGAAAATAATGTATAGTAAAGGCAATACAAATAGCGTTAGAAATGTCGCTGTGATTAAACCTCCTATCACAACGGTTGCCAATGGTTTTTGTACTTCTGCACCTGCACCTGTGCTTAATGCCATAGGTAAGAAACCTAAACTGGCTACAGTTGCTGTCATTAATACAGGGCGTAATCTTTCTTTTGTGCCTTGTAATACTCTTTGCAGAATATCGGTAACTCCCTCTTTCTCTAATTGATTGAAAGTTCCGATTAAGACAATTCCGTTTAATACTGCCACACCAAATAATGCTATAAAACCAATACCAGCACTTATACTAAATGGCATACCTCGCAGCAATAACGCAAACACACCTCCAATAGCACTCATAGGAATTGCAGTAAAAATTAAACTTGCCTGTTTTACCGAATTAAAAGTAAAAAACAGCAATGTAAAAATGAGAAACAATGAAACAGGAACGGCAATCATTAATCGTTTGCTGGCTTTCTGTAAATTTTCAAATTGTCCGCCATAAGTAAAATAGTAACCTGTAGGCAGTTTTATTTGTGTACTCAACTTTTGTTGAATTTCCTCAACCACACTTTGCACATCTCTGCCTGCGACATTAAAACCAATTACAATTCTGCGTTTGCTGGCTTCCCGACTAATTTGCGAAGCTCCTAATTTATAATTAATCGTTGCGACTTGAGAAAGCGGAACTTGAATTCCTGTTTTAGTTGGAATGGTCAAATTATTTACATCATCAATATCTGCTCTATAAGTACTATCTAATCGTACAACTAGGTCAAAACGTCTTTCATTTTCAAAAACCTGACCTGCAATCTTACCTGCAAAAGCTGTGCTTACCACATCATTTACGCTTTCTACATTTATACCATAATTAGCAAGTCTTGTTCTATCGTATTCTATGTTAATTTGTGGCAATCCGCTTACTCGTTCTACCTGGGGTGAAGTTGCTCCATCTACCGTCTGGATTAGTTTGCTTACTTTTTCAGCATAAATTGCAAGACTATCTAAGTTTTCTCCGAAAATCTTAACCGCTACATCTTGTCGTATACCTGTCATCAATTCGTTAAAGCGCATTTGTATGGGCTGATTTTTTTCAAAAAACACTCCGGGAATAACTTCTAATGCTTCGTTGATTTCATCGGCTAGTTCGGCATAATCTTTTTTTGTTTTCCATTCTTCTTGCGGCTTTAAAATAATCATTATATCGGTAGCTTCCGGCGGCATTGGATCTGTAGGTACTTCGGCAGCACCTGTTTTCCCGACAACCATCTTTACTTCGTCAAACTTTTTGATGATTCGAGAAGCTTGCATGGATGTTTCAATACTTTGACTTAAAGAACTTCCTTGTGGCAAAATACAGTGAAAAGCAAAATCGCCTTCCTGCAGCTGTGGAATAAACTCCCCTCCTAATGTTTGAAATATAAATAAACTTATGGTAAATAACAGAACAGTTGCTCCTACAATCTCAAATTTTATTTTAATGGCTTTCTCTAAAAGAGGTTGGTATTTACTCTGTAAAAAGTTCATCATTTTATCGGAAAACGTTTCTTTATGCGACACCTTTTTTGATAAAAATAAAGCACACATCATCGGAATATAAGTCAATGACAAAATCAATGCTCCGAAAATAGCAAAACCGACTGTTTTAGCCATCGGAGTAAACATTTTTCCTTCAACTCCAACTAAGGTAAGTATCGGAATATAAACAATCAGAATGATAATTTCACCAAATGCTGCACTACTTCTTATTTTGGAGGCAGAAGTAAAAACCTCATCATCCATTTCCTGTTGTGATAATTTGTTTATCGATTTTCGTAATCCTAAATGATGTAAAGTGGCTTCTACAATAATGACCGCTCCATCTACAATTAAACCAAAATCAATGGCTCCCAAACTCATCAAATTAGCGCTTACCCCGAAAATATTCATCAAACCCAATGCAAACAACATTGATAGCGGAATAGCAGAAGCCACAATCAATCCGGCTCTTAAGTTCCCTAAAAAGAGTACTAATACAAAAATAACTATCAATGCTCCTTCAATTAAATTCTTTTCTACGGTATGAATAGCTCTGCCTACTAAATCTGTACGGTCTAAATAAGCTTCTATTATAACATCATCAGGTAACGATTTTTGAATAACAGGCAATTTTTCTTTGATTCGTTGTACGACTTCATTACTGTTTTCTCCTTTCAACATCATTACTACACCACCAACAGCATCTACTTCTCCATTATATGTTAGCGCTCCATAACGAACTGCACTTCCGAAACGAACATCTGCCACATCTTTAATGAAAATAGGAATACTGCTGCTGCTATTATTGTTTTTTACAGCTATATTTTTTACATCCTCTAGTGACGTAACCAAACCAATTCCGCGAATGAAATAAGCATTTGGCTTTTTATCAATATAAGCTCCTCCTGTATTTTGATTGTTCTGTTCAAGAGCATTAAAAATGTCAGTAACGCTTACTCCCATAGCTTTTAGTCGGTTTGGGTTTACAGCTACTTCGTATTGTTTTAGCTTACCTCCAAAACTATTGACTTCGGCTATTCCTTTTGTACCGTTAAGTTGTCGGGCAACTATCCAGTCTTGCATGGTACGCAAGTCTTTGGCGTCGTATTTATCTTCACTTCCTTTTTTGGGATGTAAAATGTACTGATATACTTCTCCTAAACCTGTACTTACAGGTGCAAGTTTAGGTGTACCAATACCTTGTGGGATATTTTCTTCGGCTTCTTTTATTTTTTCATTGACGAGTTGACGAGCAAAATAAATATCGACATCGTCGTCAAATACAACTGTAATAACAGAAAGTCCAAATCTTGAAATGCTTCGGGTTTCTTCCAGATCCGGAAGATTAGCTATACTTTGCTCAATAGGAAAAGTAACTAATTGTTCCACTTCTTGCCCTGCAAGCGTAGGACAAACGGTAATAATTTGCACCTGATTATTAGTAATATCCGGTACAGCATCAATGGGCAGGCGAGTTGCACTCCAGCTTCCCCATAAAATGAGTAATAAGGTCATTATACCAACGGCCCATTTATTTTTTATACTAAATTTTATGATATGGTCTAACAAAATTCGTTTGATTAATGATGAATACAAATAGTTTTAAACTCTTTGTGAACTGCACAAAGAGAAAATGTAATGCAAAAAAGTGACATAAAAACAAAACACATAGTGTCATGCTTGCACTTATAAGACATTAAAAAAAGATGTATTAAGCATTAATTTTAGGCGGCTGCCAAATGCTTCCATGGAAATTGGAAGTAAAAAGAAAATCTCTTTGAGGAAATGCTATTTTAGATATGATAATAAGTTTTACTGCTTTAATAGTAAAAGTAGCATATTTAGGATTTGCTGAAACACTGCAACAAGTACAAGTGCAAAACGGACTACAAACATCGTTATGATCTGACTTATGATCGTGTGATTGTGGAAGTTCTTTTATCGCAATATTACTTTTGCAATCATTATAGGCGTCACTACACGGCACTATGGATAATGCTAAAATATAGATACTGAATATATATACGAAAAACTTCATTGGAAACAAAGTTAAAAATAAGTTTGAAATCAACAAATCTTGCTTTTATAAAATTGACTTGTATTTTGCTACATTAATACATATATAGTATACTA
>NZ_JBSEFI010000017.1:0-95456 GCF_053570605.1 Flavobacterium sp. U410 | reverse complement strand
AATGGGGGAACTTTAGGTAGTGTAGCAGGAGCTTATTATAAAGATGTAGATCATTATTTTGATCAGTTTGTGGGAGCCTGGAGCTATACGGAAGGGACTACTACCCTAAAAGTTTCTTTTGTGAAAAGAGAAATGATGGATGTTTATAACGAATATTATGAAGACTTTCTTGTGGGTGAATTCCAGTATATAGAAAACGGAGTGGAAAAAGTAAATACACTTGCCAGTTTGAATAACAATTATACGGGATATAATAGTTATAATGTTTGGTCAATAACAAGAATACGAAAAACGAGTTATCCGGTATGCGAGGAGTGCAGTACTGATGAAAAACGCTTACGAATGGTTTTTACCGAACCGGCAAATGATGATGATTGTCTTCAGGGATTCTGGACAATGCGGGTCGTTGTTGAAGGCGGCGTTCAAAAGCTAAAAGTGCAGTTCAGATTAGAGACTAATTATTGTGGGTATAAAGAAGACGGAACACCCTCTGTAGCGCGTTCTTTTTCTGTTCCTTTTGGCGATTATACTTTAATAAGGGAGTAAAAGTGTAGATTCATTTTTTTTGTTTCAACGACTTTTTTTACTTTTCAACGATTAAAAATACATTTCAACAAAATATACAGAAAAACTGTATCGATATTAACATTTAATACCCTAAGTTTGTCTCGGTTAATAGCAGTAATTTTATTTCTTATCAAAGAAACATTGAGTCCCGAATGTAAGTTCGGGATTTTTTGTTGGTATCAGTTTCTCCTAAAGGTTTTGTTAACCATAAAAATTCCAAAAACAGTAATCAGTCCGCCAATGATAATTGCCGGAGTGAAAGGTTCATTAAAAAGAATGTAACCGAAAAGTAAAGCCACAATAGGGTTGATGTATGCATATAAGCTGCTGATTTCTTTTGGTAAATGTTCCAAAGCATAAACGAAGGCAATAAAAGTCAATACCGAACCAAAGAGAATCAGATAAGCAATAGACCACCAGGATAAAGCCGGAATTTCACTCAACGGCACAGCGGTTCCGTTCAGTTGGGTAACACTACCAATGACAACTCCCGAAATAATCATTTGCAATCCTAAACTAAAATAAGGATTAAAGTTAGTTCTGTTTTCTTTGATATAAATGGTAGAAAGTGCCCAAGTAAATGTTGCAATGACCGATAGTGCAATTCCAAATTGAAATTCGGGATTCAAAAAGTCGTGTAGGTAATCGTAGAAAATGACACAAACACCACCAAAGGCAATAACTAATCCCAAAGTAGTTTTCCAAGATACCCGTTCGCCTTTAAAATAACTGATAATCACAATCCATAAAGGAAAAATAGAACCAATGATGGCACCTAACCCACTAGAAATATATTTAACACCCCAAGTGCTCAATCCGTTGCTTAGCATAAAATTCAGTACGCTTAAAACTAAAATATTTCGCCACTGGCGCTGAGTAGGCCAAGGTGCCTTTTTGATTGTAAAATAGATGATGTAAAGACTACCGCTAATCAATTGACGCAAGGCTACAAGTTGTAAAGCCGGCATATATTTAACTCCTTCTTTTGAGGCAATCCAAGTGGTTCCCCAAAAAAAGCTAATCCAACATAAAGCAACAAAAGGCAATCCAAAAGCTTCTTTTTTCTTTCGGATGTAATCGTGAAACACACTAAAATAGGCCATACAACTAAATCATAAATTCAAAAGTAAAATTATACTTTTCTCTCCAGAATTTACAACTAATATATTTTCCTTTTGAAATGGAATTTTCTTTAAATTCAGGTGACTCTAGACCTAAGGTCTTTGCTTTTTCAGTGTAATACTCTTTTCTCTTCGGATGCTTCGGATAAGCCGCATGGAGTCTTTTATTCCATAAATTATTGTTGATAATATGAAATACCAAGCGAATGCAATCTTGTTGATGGATTAAATTCACAGGTGCTTCCGGATTATCAATGTTTTTTCTTCCGGCTAAATGATACACCGGGTGACGATCTTCGCCAATTAATCCTCCAAATCGTAAAATAGTAGTTTTAAAATGAGTATTGTAATGCAAACGATTCTCGGCTTCTAAAAGTTGTTTACCTCGGTCATTATTAGGCATAGGAACCGTTTCTTCAAAAATAGTCGGCATCGGGAAACTATCAGGATACACTGCTGTTGAACTCACAAAGATAACATTCTCTATAGTTGAATTTTCAATATAAGGCAAACACGCTTCAATCCTTTTTACAAGGCTTTCCGGTTCTTCTGCATTGAATCGAGGAGGGAAATTGATAATTAAAATTTGACTCCCATCTAAAAAATGATCAAAATTGCCAAAAACTTCATTTTCTTTCAATTCCACCAAATAAGGGGTAATGCCTTTGTCTTTTAATAATTCATGCTTAGCAACAGAAGTAGTTGAGCCTTTAACGCTGTATCCTTGTGCTAAAAATGCTTCGGCTAGCGGAAATCCTAACCAACCGCAGCCTAATATTGATATTTGTTTTTCCATTTTTATTGTATTGTTCACATCGAGAGAAATCGAGATGTCAAATAGCACAAATCTTTTCTCTTTCTTCTTTTCTCTTTTTTCTAAAAACTAACTATCCTTTTTTACTAAAACATAGCCGTCATTTTCAATAGCCATATAGCCTTGATCGTATAAAAAATAATACGTATTACCGTTCTTGGTTTGATATACCGAAGTAATAAACTCAAAATCAAACCCTTTACTTAGCAATTTAGTGCGACTCGTTTTGGTCTTTCCATTAACATTGAGTTCGTTTAAGATGCGATAATTTTTTCGTAATTTGTTGTTAATGTTACGCATTAAGTTCGTGTGATCCTTGTTCATCTTGTTGTTATACGCATTGCGACAACTGTCACTACAAAACTTTTTGTCTTCTCGACCCACAATTTTATCGCCACATTCTAAACACGTTTTACTCATGTATCTACATTTTTTTTGGAGCGCCACGGCTCGGTTTGTATCAGGTTGCCCTTTTCCCGCTTTTCGCACTACAAGGTAGTTTGCTGCAATCGGGGCTAATAGCATTTGTCTCTTTCTTTTGTTAAGGCAAACGTTTGTAGTTAAACTTCATTTCCTTTCCGCTTTTTTCAAAAACGACGTAGAGATTAATTTCGTCATTATTGATTTTTTCAAAAGTAAATTGGTCAAAATACACATGATTTTCATCCCATTTTACCAAGCGGAAACTTTGCTTTTCATCGGCTTTTTCCCAACCTTTTAAATCGGCACCAAAATGTTTGAGTTCTAAAATCAATGTATTATCCATTTCTTTAATATGCCCCAGTTCATAAAACACGACCTTTCCGTTTTCTAGAAACTTAAAGCAGAACATCATGGTGTCGCCACTAGGTGTATCCCAAAATTCCTCACAGGTTCCGCCCATAGCTTCGCCACGCCAAGTTCCCGAAATCCAGGCTACATCTTGTAACGTGGCTCTTGGCGATCCTTTTTCGTCGTTGTACGTAAAAGTGTTTTGGGCACTGTTGACAAAGAACTGCAAGAAGAACAGTAGCGAAAAAATAACTTTTGTATTCATCATATCTTTTTTAACGTTTTGCGTGAGGGATAGGAGCAAAGTACCGCGTACTGCACATAGCCCGACCGTAATGCAATGGAGGGCACGCCCTTATTGTTTTACTTTTTTGAGTTTGTATAAATCGTGTCGGCGGTCTTTCATAATTTGAACGCTTCCGTGTTCGTGTAATTCCTTAAGTACATCAATATCAACATCTGCAATCAAGGTCATTTCAGTATTTGGTGTAGCTTCAGCTTTTACGCCATTACTTGGAAAAGCAAAGTCAGATGGTGTGAAAACTGCTGCTTGCGCATACTGAATGTCCATGTTGTTTACCTTCGGTAAGTTACCTACACAGCCGGTAATAGCCACATAGCATTCGTTTTCAATGGCTCTGGCCTGGGCACAATGGCGTACACGAGTGTAACCGTTTTGTGTGTCGGTCAAAAACGGAACAAAGAGAATGTTCATCCCTTGATCAGCCATTAAACGAGACAGTTCCGGAAATTCCACATCATAGCAAATGACAATTCCTATTTTTCCGCAATCGGTGTCAAATGTTTGTATGGTATTGCCACCGGTAATTCCCCAGTGAAAGACTTCGTTTGGTGTAATATGTATTTTACGATACATGTCGGAAGTTCCGTCGCGGCGACACAAAAAACCGACGTTGTACACGTGGTCGTCTTCTAGAAACGGCATGCTTCCGGTAATAATATTGATGTTGTAGGAAATGGCAAATTCCTGCATTTTCTTGCGAATAGCTTCGGTGTATTTGGCGAGTTCTTTTATGGCTTCGGCTTCTGAAAGATGATTGTAATCGGCCATTAGCGGAGCGGTAAACAATTCAGGAAACAGGGCAAAGTCACTTCCGTAGCCCGAAACGGCATCAATAAAAAATTCGGCCTGTTCAAATAAGGCTTCCAAGTTGGATAGCGGTCGCATTTGCCATTGAATAAGACCTAAGCGAATGACGCTTTTTTCGACATTGATGAGTTTTTTGTTTTCTTCGTAGTAAATGTTGTTCCAATCCAGCAAAACAGCATATTCGTGCGAACGTTTGTCGCCTTGCAGGTAGTTGCGCATCACGCGAACGGGTTGAAAATCATTGCTCAATTGAAAGGTTAAAACCGGATCGTATAATTCTTTTCGTTTTACTTTGTCGATGTATTCTTTGGGTGACATTTCATTAGCAAACTGACTATAATATGGAATTCGTCCTGAGAAGACGATGGCTTTTAAATTGAGTTGTTCGCACAATTCTTTGCGGGCATCATACAAACGACGTCCTAAACGGAGTCCTCTATAATCGGGGTGAATAAAAACATCAATTCCATATAAAATATCTCCTTTTGAAGTATGAGTGGTAAATTGGAAATTTCCGGTAACTTCTTTATAGGTGTGAACTTTATACGCTAGTTTTTCGGTAATAACAATGGAAAGCGCTGATCCCACAACAACATCATCGGCAAGGATGACCAATTGACCTTCGGGGAAAACATGTAGCAATTTTTGGATGTCGTCTTCATCCCAATAATCGCCTGCCATATCAGGGTAGGCTTCAATCATGGAATTGCGGAGTTGTTTGTAGTCTTCTATTTGTAGATTTCGTAGTTCTACTTTCTGAATTTCTTGGCGCATACTATTTTGATTTTCTCAAATTTACGAAATATTCTTCCATTTACAAACGGTTACAATTATTTACAACCGAAATTAAATGAATAGCAACCGAATAGTTTTTGAAACGCATCACATCTTTGCATCGTCAAACTGAAACAACAGTTGGCTTGAACGAAATCATTTAAACATTAACATTAATTATTTGCACGCCATGAAAAACAAAGTTCAATTAATCGGACACGTAGGTCAAGAACCTGAGGTAAAAACAGTAAACAACAAAAAAGTAGCTAATCTTACTATTGCGACTAATGATTATTATTACAATGACAAAGGTGAAAAAGTAGAACAAACCGAATGGCATCGTATTACGGCTTGGGGAAAACCGGCAGAAATTATTGAAAAGTACGTTGTTAAAGGGAAAGAAGTTGCCATTGAAGGAAAATTAACGCACAGAAGTTATGACGACAAAGATGGAAACAAGCGCTATATTACGGAAGTTTTAGTCAACGAAGTAATGTTGTTAGGAAAGTAACTAAAAAGCGGTCAATTTTGACCGCTTTTTTGAATTTATAAGGTTAGATTTGCTGCAATTTGAGCTGCTAAATCTGAAAACTCTTCTTTTGTTAAGCTTGTTTTGCGTTGAAAACGCATGTCGTCCATATCGTGTAAAGGAATAAGATGTACATGTACATGAGGAACTTCTAAACCAACAACGGCTACTCCTATGCGTTTACAAGGAACAGTTTTTTCAATGGCTAGAGCGACTTTCCTAGAAAAAGCCATTAATTCCATATATTCTTCTTCTTCCAGATCAAAAATCTTGTCAACCTCTCTTTTAGGGATACATAGTGTGTGTCCTTTAGCATTAGGATTAATATCTAAAAATGCTAAAAACGTATCATTTTCTGCTACCTTATAGCAAGGGATTTCTCCGTTAATAATTTTAGTGAATATAGAAGCCATGTTTTAACAGAATGTATTAGTCTCTTGTTATTTCTAAGATTTCAAATTTTAAAGTTCCATTTGGAACACTAACTTCTGCAACTTCACCTACTTTTTTGCCTAGCAATCCTTTTCCAATAGGAGAAGTTACTGATATTTTTCCTGTTTTTAAGTTTGCTTCACTTTCAGCTACTAAGGTATATTTCATTTCCATACCGTTCGCTTGATTTTTAATCTTAACGGTAGATAAAACTAATACTTTAGAAACGTCTAATTGCGATTCATCAATAATGCGAGCATTAGCAACTAGTTCTTCCATTTTTGCAATTTTCATCTCTAAAAGACCTTGAGCTTCTTTAGCAGCATCATACTCTGCATTTTCAGATAAATCTCCTTTATCGCGTGCTTCGGCAATAGCATCAGATGCTTTAGGGCGTTCTACACTTTTTAAATGGTCTAATTCGTCTTTTAGTTTCTTTAATCCTTCCGCTGTATAATAAGATATTTTACTCATAACATCATGTTTATATAAATAGAAAGAATCCCATATGCATGGGATTCCTTTAGGCAAATATAGTGATTTTTTTTAAATATTTATGATATTCTTAATACCTATACATGTTAATTACTTTAAATTTGTTGAGTAAAATTCAAAATACTATTATGAAAAAAAATTGTTGGATAATACTGGTTATCTTAGTTTTTTTGTCTTGCAGTAAGGAAGATTTCAATAATTCTAATCCTTATTTGCCTAATTATGGTTTTTCTACAACGATAAATATGACACTGCCTCAATATGATAATTTAAGGTATCCTGCTAATGGAGTTTATCTTTTTACGGGTGTAGAAGGAGTAAGGGGGATTTTTGTATTTAATACAGGGTCGGGTTATGTGGCTTTTGATGCAGCATGTCCTAATCAGGCTTTAAGTAGTTGTTCAACAATGGAATTAGATGGGACTACAGCTGTTTGTCCTTGTGATGATGCTGTTTATAGCTTGTTTACAGGGCAGTCTGTAAATGAAGGAAAAGAATATCCTATGAAACGCTATAGAGTTGAACTATTAGATGATTATACGATAAGAGTATATAACTAGCAAAAAAGGTTGCTCATCAGGCAACCTTTTTTGTTAATATATTTTGCTAAGATACTAGAACTTTAAAGTAGCACCTACTAAAAAGTTAATTCCGGCTTGCGGATAATAACCCATTCCTTGAACTGTAGTAATGCTTCCTGGGTTAGACCAATCATCATCATAAGTGTAGAAATAACCGTTTGAAGAATATTTTAAGTCTAAGATATTGTTTACTAATCCGCTGAAAACAATTGATTTTAAAGCTCTATTGATTTTCCATTCATAAACGGCATTGAAATCAAGTGTGCCATAGGCTTTTAAAGTAGAAGCTTCTGCATCAATATTACCCATGTATTGTTTACCAACATATTTGCCTAAAACAGTTAATTGTAAGTTTTGGATAGGCGTGTAATTAAGTGCTCCAGAAGAAACTACTTTTGGTGAAAAAGCAATGTTGGTATTTCCTAAATTGGTTAGCACACCATCTTGTTGGAAATAGAAATCAAGATTTCTGTTATCGCTTAAAGTAGCATTGGCTTGGACGTTAAATTTATCTGATATTTTAGCCACAGCTTCTACTTCAGCTCCTAATCGATAGCTTTTTCCTGAATTGGTAAAAATTGGTGAACCTACATCATTTAAAGCACCTGTCATTACTAATTGGTCAAGGTAATACATGAAAAATCCATTAGCAGAAACTCTAAATTTTGAACTATTATGTTTCCAACCTAATTCAAAATCGTACAAACGTTCTGGTTTAATATTTTCATCTTCATAATCACTTCTGCGAGGTTCTTTATTAGCAATACCTGCAAAACTATAGAAGGTATTTTTAGTATCCAATTGATAGTTTATTCCAACTTTTGGATTGAAGAAATGAAAAGTATCATTAACGTCTGCAAATTCGTAAGAAGTTGCTTGATAGTTTACATAGCGATATTGTAAGTCTACAAAAACATTAAGTCTGTCAAATTGTTGTGAAGCTTTGGCATAGAAATTAACATCGTCTTTGTTTCCGTAGTTGCTATAATAACGGCTTAAATTAGGAATGTCATATTGTGTCCAAATAACATCACCATAGTGTTTTCCTAAGTAACGATTGGCTGCTCCTCCAAATAGAATATCAGTTTGACTCGTTTTATAATTAAGAGAAAAAGTGGTACCAAAGAAATCATTGTCTAACCATCTTTTTCTAATATAATTCATAGCAGAAACCTGATTTCCGTTTACCAAGATGTCATTCATTCCAAAGAAAGACAGATAAGCGTCTTCTTCAAATAGTATATTAGAATAGTAATAATTATCAATGTACTCTTCGTAATATCCTTTTCCTTTAGTATAATGCAATGCTACGTTAGAATTCCATTTTTCAGACCATTTTTCAGACCAATGTAATTGGAAATGGTTTTGCCAATAGTTATCGGTTTGGTCGTTATAATAGCCTGTAATTGTTCCATTGTCATCCATCATGATTCCGGATACGTTAAACTTTCTTCCAAAATTATAATTAGGATTTGTAGCGCTTAAAGCACTAATAGCAGCTACATCTTGTCCCCACCAAGCTTGGTATGTTTTTTCTTTTCCGCCAAATGCAAGAAATTTGATTAATGTGTTTTCTTTAACGTAGTTAACGTTAAACAAATAACCAAACATATTTGAAGAAGCTCGATCAACATAACCATCCGATTGTATTTGTGAAATACGACCATTGATTTCTAAGTTGTTGTGTAAGCCGGTTCCAAAAGATAAGGTATGTTTTTGGGTTCCAAAACTTCCTATGGAATTAGCAATTTCAGCATGTGATTTTTCTTGATATCCTTTGGTTTGCATGGCTAAACTAGCACCAAATGCTCCAGCTCCATTAGTAGAAGTTCCCACACCTCTTTGTAACTGAACACTTTCTAATGATGAAGCAAAATCAGGAAGGTCAACAAAGAAACTGCCTTGACTTTCACTGTCGTTAAACGGAATTCCATTTAAGGTTACGTTAATACGAGAACCGTCAGAGCCACGAACTCTCATTGCTGTATATCCTACGCCATTTCCAGCATCAGTAGTGGTTACTACCGAAGGTAAATAGTTTAATAAAATAGGAATGTCTTGACCTAAATTTTTGGATTCAATTTCTTTTTCAGAAACGTTGGTAAAAGTAATCGGGTTTTTGTCTTTGGCTCTTACTGCGGAAACAGTTACTTCTTTTAAGTCGTTGACTTTTGTAGTGTCTTTTGCAATTTCTTGAGCATTAGAGAATAATGAAATTAAAAGGATTGCTAAACTCAAAAGAGTTGTGCGTTGGGTGACTTTGTGCTTGGCACTTTTTGTGAATAAAATTTTCATTCGTAAAAAAATATACGAATAAAAGGGGTAATTATTCTTGGTTACTATTAAAAATTGATACTCTTGCTGATGACATAAAGAGAAAATAAGCTTGCGCGCGGCTAATTTCTATAAATGAAAACATTTTCTTTATGGTCAGCTATTCCCTAAACAGCATTACCTGTTCTAGGTTCTACGGGTATGATCTCAGCTCTTTATTTTGAGCACCCCTTTGAGACAGTGCAAAGATATAATTCTTTAAACCAAACTTGCAAGTTTAAGAACTTAAAAGTTTGGTTTCCTTCGCGAAGCCTTGATTTCAGAAGATTTCTTTTTAGTTTGAAGCCTTTTTTCTTTGGCTGCTCTTGTTGTTTTTGTTGCTTTTCTGACTTTTGGTTTCTTTAAATTTTCTGATAAAAGTTCCCAAAAGCGCTTGATTACAATGTTTTTGTTTTTTAATTGGCTTCTGTCTTCGTCACATGAAAGTAATAAAATACCGTCTTGAGTTAGTTTGGTGTTTAGTTTTTCTTGTAACCAATCTTTTTCTTCAGGTTCCAAACCAGCAGAATTCAAAAGGTCAAAACTCAACTGTACTTTACTTGATACTTTATTGACATTTTGACCTCCGGAGCCGCTACTCCTTACAGCTTTGAATTGCAATTCTTTTTCGATTTGATCTTTATTCACTTTTAGGTTGGTGTGCCGGTTTCAATAAATCGTTAACTGTTTTGACCGGATTAAAGGTAATCAAAGGAACTTCCACAAAAACAGAGATCCAATGCGCCATTGCGCCATTCCATAAACCGGGAAGTTCGTATGATTTTATAGGTTTTCCGGCTTTATTTTTTTCAACAATAAAGCCCGCACTGTGGTCTACAAATTGGGACAAATCAAATTTTTCTCCTTTATAATTTTTTAAACTACACACGATGTCCACCGGATTAAAATATGTGGCTTTTTGGGCTATGGCGATTTGCTTATGATTTGTTAAATCCATTTGTGAACTTTCTACGATTTGTAATGAAACTTCGCCTTCTTCATTTTTCACCCAAAAAGGACCACCTCCGGGTTCGCCTTCATTCTTTACCATTCCGCAAATGCGAATCGGTTTGTTTAAAACTTGTTGTAATGTTTCTACTTTGTAATGCGTTTGGTATTTATAAAAATCTGTTGGAAGAACAACGTTTAGTTTTTTATTGGCAAAATTGGCTACTTCATCAATAAAAGATTCGGTAACGTCAGTTTTTTTTAATTGGGTTAAAAAGCTAAACGTTTGAGCTTGAAGTTCTAATAGAATTCCGCCTAAAATTTTCTTGTATTCAAAAATAGGAATAATATGATTTTGAGAAACGTTGTCTATGTTTTTAATAAATACAATATCGGCATCTAAATTGTTTAGATTCTTAATCAATGCTCCGTGCCCTCCGGGTCTGAATAGTAAGTTGTTGTCTTCGTCACGAAACGGTTCGTTGTTCGGAGTTACTGCTATTGTATCTGTTGATTCACATTGAAACGAAAAAGAAGTTTCAATTTCCGGATATTGGTTACAAACCGCTAGAAAACTCTCTTTGTGTTCTTTCGAAATGGTGAAATGAACCTTGGGTTTTTCAGTTTCTTTGCTATAAAAAAAAGTCTCTTTCAAATGCTCTTCAACCGGAGTAACTTTCTTCTTTTCTTTAATATGAAAAGGCAAAACACCTTTGGCTTTGCTGGCAAAATCAAACTCGTGTTTATCTAAAAGTATACGGATTAAATAATAGTTTTTGTCATCGTTTTCCAAATGATCAAAGTCTAAATACAATTCGCGAGCTCTAGCCATTAAGTCTTTGTAGAACGGAAATTCTTTTAAGCCTACTAAAAATACAGAAAGCTCAGTGCATTTTGTGCGGTTGGTATACGCATTGATGGATTCGCTCCCTTTTTTATAGTTATTCAAGAATTCTAATAAAAACTTGAACATTCTACTGGCAGCACCCGAAGCCGGAACAAATTTAACAATGTCTTTTTCGTTTTTCTTTTCGTCGAAAAGAGAACTGTATTTTGCACGATTTTCTTTGGAAAGAGCTATAATTCCGTCTTCCAAAGTGGCTGGCCTTAACAAGTTTATTTTAGGAATTCCAAAAGTAAAATATTCTAATTGTTGATTGATTTTTTCAATTGAAATGCCTTTATCAGTGAGTATTTTTAAATCTATAGGGGTAAATATTTCTTCCATTCTTTATATGCATAGATTGCTATAATCGTGAAAACTAGATATTGAATACTGGTCAATGTATATCCTTTGTAATAATACAAGAGAATAGAAATAAAATCGCCAACAATCCAAAGAATCCAATTTTCAATCTTTCGCTTAGCCATTAGCCACATCCCAACAAAGAAAATCCCGGTTGTGAATGTGTCAACATAGGCTGTCCAATTTGTAAATTTATTAAATAAATTATAAATGACAATAACAAAACCACAAGTTAATAGAAATATAACGATAGATTTATAAATTTCAGAAAGATTCATTTTACTAATGGGAAAGTCGTAATTTTCGCCATGTTTTTTGCTCCATAAAATCCAACCATAAATACTCATGGTAGAGTAATAGAAGTTAATAAGCATGTCCCCCACTAATCCCCATTGCCACAAAAGATACACATACAAAATAGTACTGATAAGTCCGGTTGGATAAACGCCAACGTGATTTTTTTTAGCCAAAAAAACGCTAATTAATCCAAAAATGATGGCGGTTACTTCCAGAGCAATGTCGGTAGAGGTGTAATATTGATAGGGTTCAAATAAAGTTTCAAACATTGAAAAAAGAATTATCATTTTCAAAAGCAGTTCCGATAACAACCATGTCGGCTCCGGCAGCAAATGCATTTTCAATTGCTTCTTTAGAACGAATGCCCCCGCCTACAATTAAAGGAACGGAAAGTGTAGCTTTAACTTTTTGAATCATAGCTAGCGGAACAGCTAATTCAGCGCCACTTCCGGCTTCTAAGTAGATAAGCTTGTTACCTAAATATTCTCCGGCTTTAGCCGTTTGGCAAACGTATTCAATGTCATTTCTGTCTAAGGGTTGGGTTTGACTCACTTTGGCTACCGCTGTTTCTTTACCGCTTTCAATGAGTAAATAGCCTGTGGGAATAACTTCCAATTCTGTTTTTGCTAAGTAAGGAACCGATTTGACTTGGTGTTCAATTAAATAATCAGGATTTCTTCCGGAAAGCAAACTCAAGAATAAAATTCCATCGGCTGCTGCTGAAATTTGTTGGAAACCACCGGGAAAAAGTAAAACGGGCAATTGGCAAAGTGTTTTCAGTTCGCTAATTAATTCGTCTAAATTTTGTCCCTCAAAAGTACTTCCACCGACTAAAATATGTGTGGCTGGAGAATTTTTAATTTGGGAAACCAAATGCGGAAGCTGTTCTAAGGATACCTTTTCGGGATCAATTAAAATGGCTAGCAGCTTTTGGTTTTTGGCAACTGAAGTTAAAATATTTTGATATAAAGTCATGACTTATTCGGGTAAAGCGCACACAAAGATATAATCTTCTACATTATAAAATTGGATGCGGAAACTTTCAATCGTATCATTAAAACGAAGTTCAGCTTGGCAACTAGTATCATTTAAACAAAAGATATTTTCAAAAATATGATTGGGAAAACTAATTCCTTTTTCGTTTTTGATCTTAAAAATAGATTCTTTAATACCCCAAATCACCGTTGCTTTTTCAATTTGTTCGGCTTCCGGTAAACCTTTAAGATGTTTAACATCCATAAATCGCGGGGCAATTCTTAGGATTTTCGGTTTAACAATTTCCATGTCGACTCCCACAATTTTATCGGTGCTAATACAAATACAAGAAAAATCAAAAGAATGTGAAATAGAAATATGTAATTCTTTTTTCTTTTCTCTATCTTCTTTCTTCTCTAAATGCGGTTTCCCGTTTTCGTCATAATACAAATCAAAATCGGAAAAACCAATGTGTTGCAGTAACATACGAACGGCTAAAAATCCGTTTTGGTGACTTTCCGATTTCATGGTTTCCAATCGGGCTAAAGAAACATCTTTGAGTTTTACGGCTCTGAAAAGTGTGTTGAAATCTTCTGTTATTTTCCAAAAATAAGCAGTGGTTGTTTCGTTTATGACTATGGAACTATGAAAAGGCATGAAGTATTTTATTGTTTTTCAGATGCTTAACAAGTTAAACATTTCGCAAAATACGCTAATTAATTTATGAAATAAAAAGGAAATGCTTAAATTTGCACTTTCTAATTAAAATAACAAATATACATAGATGAGTACAAAAACCATCCCTTATGTTCCTTACAAAGTTAAAGATATTTCTTTAGCAGCTTGGGGAAGAAAAGAAATTGAATTAGCAGAAGCTGAAATGCCAGGATTAATGGCTTTACGTGCAGAGTATGGTGCAAGCCAACCGTTAAAAGGAGCGCGCATTGCAGGTTGTTTACACATGACCATCCAAACGGCTGTTTTAATTGAAACTTTAGTTGCTCTTGGTGCTGATGTAACTTGGTCTTCTTGTAACATTTTCTCTACTCAAGATCACGCTGCTGCTGCTATTGCTGCTGCCGGAATTCCGGTGTATGCATGGAAAGGTATGAACGAAGAAGAATTTGACTGGTGTATTGAACAAACGTTATTCTTCGGAGAAGATAGAAAACCGTTAAATATGATTTTAGATGATGGTGGAGATTTAACCAATATGGTTTTTGATCGTTATCCGGAATTAATCGAAGAAATCAAAGGTTTATCGGAAGAAACGACTACCGGAGTTCACCGTTTATACGAAAGAATGGAAAATGGAACCTTACATATTCCGGCAATCAATGTAAACGATTCAGTGACTAAGTCTAAATTCGATAACAAATACGGATGTAAAGAATCAGCTGTAGATGCTATTCGTCGCGCTACTGACGTTATGTTGGCTGGTAAAAGAGTGGTTGTTTGCGGATATGGTGACGTAGGTAAAGGTACTGCAGCCTCTTTCCGTGGAGCAGGTTCTATTGTAACAGTTACTGAAATTGATCCGATTTGTGCTTTACAAGCGGCTATGGACGGTTTTGAAGTAAAAAAATTAGATACAGTTATTGGTAATGCCGATATCGTAATTACAACTACAGGAAACAAAGATATCGTTGTGGGGCGTCATTTCGAGGCTATGAAAGACAAAACTATCGTGTGTAACATTGGACACTTCGATAACGAAATCGATATGGCTTGGTTGAACAAAAATCACGGAGCTTCTAAAAACGAAATCAAACCGCAAGTGGATAAATATACCATCAACGGTAAAGATATCATTGTTTTGGCTGAAGGTCGTTTAGTAAACTTAGGTTGTGCAACAGGTCACCCAAGTTTTGTAATGAGTAATTCATTTACAAACCAGACTTTAGCGCAATTAGAGTTGTGGACAAATACAGTTGCTTACGAAAATAAAGTATACATGTTGCCTAAACATTTAGATGAAAAAGTAGCACGTTTACACTTGGCTAAAATCGGTGTTGAGTTAGAAACTTTATCTACAGATCAAGCTAAATATATCGGAGTAACAGTTGAAGGTCCATTTAAACCAGAATATTACAGATATTAATTGTTATGCTTTGTCACTTCGAACTGCCTGTACTGAGCTTGACGAAGTAGAGTCGAGAAGCGAAGTGTTGGCTCAGTATTTCAAATACATATTAAACCTACAAGATTTGTCTTGTAGGTTTTTTTGTTTTTGGGTATTTCCGCCATTGCATTACGGTCGGGCTATTCGCACTCGCTTTTATTCAAATTGAAAATTTTAATAAAGAGCTCAAACAATGCTTCTATCCCTAATACAACGCATCTTTTGCATAATTTTAAGTAAGGAATAAATGAAATAGTGTTTTCGTTCTGAAACATTTAGCCTATTTTTTATACTAATAAGCAATCATCATCAAAAAACAAAATCATGCTTAAAAAAATCTTCCTTCTTTGTTCGGGAACCGACAAGGATATCTTGGCGACTTGCAGCAATGGCGAACAAAACAAATATGCCGGTATTGGTGCTACCGTTTTCTTTACGGCCGTCATGGCGTTTCTTTCATCAAGTTATGCGCTTTACACCGTTTTTGACAATTATCATAGTGCAATTGCCTTCGGGTTGGTTTGGGGTTTGTTGATCTTTAATCTGGATCGATTTATTGTGTCAACACTTCGCAAGCGAAAACATTGGAGAAGTGAATTGCTACAAGCAACGCCGCGATTGGTTTTAGCGATTATTATTGCTATTGTGATTTCAAAACCCTTGGAACTTAAAATCTTTGAAAAAGAAATCAATACAGTTTTGGTCAAAGAACAAAATCAGTTGGCTTTGCAAAACAAAAAGCAAATCGGAGCCTACTTTCAGAAAGATTTAGACCAAAATCAATCGCAGATAGATAGCCTGAAATCAGAAATTATTAAAAAAGAAAAGGAAGTCAACGATTTGTATTCGGTTTATATTACGGAAGCAGAAGGGACTTCGGGAACCAAAAAATTAGGAAAAGGTCCGGTTTATAAAGAAAAGCGCGAAAAACACGATAGATCATTGCAAGAATTGGACATATTAAAGAATCGCAATGCTTCAAAAATCAAAACTTTAGAAAGTCAGGCAGCAGAATTGAAAAAGAATCAAGAAGCCAAAATTGAATCGGCTCAACCGGTTATTAATGAGTACAATGGCATTATGGCTCGAATTGATGCTTTAGGGAAATTGTCTTTTTGGCCTTCGTTCTTTATTATGCTATTGTTTTTAGCGGTGGAAACAGCTCCGGTTTTGGTTAAAATGATGACTGCCAAAGGCGAATATGATGTTAAACTGGAAGATCAAGAAAATGCTGTGAACCAAATTTTGGTTCAATTTAAAAATCAGCAAGAAGCGATTCAGCAAGTTGAAAATGAAATTCAGGAGAAGCTGAAAGACGAATTAGCCAATGACTCCGATTTGTATGCTGAAAAACGAAAACATTGGGTTGCAATTTTAAAAGATCAGGCGGAAGCTTATACTCAAAAACAGCAAAAAGTCATTAAGAATTTATAGTTTTGCAAAAAAAGAGTTTTGTATTTCTTAACGTCAGCATTGTATTTTCCGCCGGTAAATGAAGCGTCTATAGAAGGCATCGTAGCTGTTGGAGGCGATTTGTCTCCGGAGCGATTGATATTGGCATACCAAAGCGGAATTTTTCCTTGGTTTGATGAAGAAGATCCTATTCTTTGGTGGTCACCGCCTGAGCGAATGGTTTTGTTTTTTGAAGATCTGAAAATTTCCAAAAGCATGCGAAACGTACTAAATCAAAACAAGTTTAAAGTAACGTTTAATACCGCCTTTCGGGAGGTTATTACCAATTGTAAAAAGATAGTGCGTAAAGATCAACCTGGCACTTGGATTACGGATGAAATGTTAGAAGCGTATTGTAAACTCAACGAATTAGGAATGGCTAAAAGCGTTGAGGTTTGGCAAAATGATGAGTTGGTTGGCGGATTATATGGCGTAGATTTAGGTCATGTTTTTTGTGGTGAAAGTATGTTTGCCAAAGTTTCCAATGCCAGCAAAGTAGCTTTTATACATTTGGCGAAGCAATTAGAGCGCGCTAACTATAGAATTTTGGATTGCCAAGTGTATAATGACCATTTGGCTTCTTTGGGTTGTGTAGAAATAGAACGTGAAGATTTTATGATGATTTTGAAGACAAATATTGATTAATTTCTTGTCCAACAATCTGTAATATGATCGTTAACCATTCCTGTGGCTTGCATGTGTGCGTAAACTACAGTTGAGCCAACGAACTTAAAGCCACGTTTTTTTAAATCTTTGCTTAGTTTATCTGAGATTTCAGTAGTTGCAGGAACTTCTGATAAATACTTGGGTTGGTTGTCGATAGGTTTTCCGTCAACAAAGTCCCAAATGTATTTGGAAAAACTTCCGAATTCCTCTTGGACTTTTATAAAAGCTTGAGCGTTAGTTACGGCTGCTTTTATTTTTAATTTATTGCGAATGATTCCCGGATTTTCACAAAGTGAAATTATTTTTTCGTCTGTGAAATTGGCTACCTTTTGAACATCAAATTCCTCAAAGGCTTCTCTGAAATTCTCTCTTTTAGCTAAAACAGTATACCAACTCAAACCTGCCTGAAAGGTTTCGAGAATTAAAAATTCAAAAATGGTTGGATCGTCGTAAACAGGTTTTCCCCATTCATTATCATGATAATTTCTATATAAATCATCTTTTTCACACCAAGCGCATCTCTTTTTTGAAGCCATTTTCAAATAAGTTTAGGTAATGTTCTAATATATAATTTTTCTACTTTTTTTCTTGCCCAATCCGTTTTTCTAAGGAACTTTAAGCTTGAGTTTATAGATGGATTTACATTGAAACAACGTATTTGAATCAATTCGCCTAAAGTGTCAAATCCATAAAAAGCAACTAAAGTTTCCAGAATGGTCTTTAGGGTTTTTCCATGAAGTGGATTGTTTTCTTGCATAAAGTAAAAGTAATAAAAAAAACCTCAATCAAAATTTTGATTGAGGTTTTCATTTTTATATTGTATTAGGAAAAATTATCCTAAAGCAACTCTTCTGAAACCTGTAACAGTTAAACTACCGTCAACAGATTTAATGTAAGCAGCAACACTCATAGAACCGTCTTTAATATAGTCTTGGTTTACTAAAGTATTGTCTTTGTAGAAACGTTGGATTTTACCTTTAGAGATGTTATCTAACATAGCTTCTGGTTTTCCTTCTGCTCTTAATTGCTCTTTAGCAATTTCGATTTCTTTTTCAATGATTGCAGCATCAACACCAGCTTCGTTTAAAGCAATTGGGTTCATAGCAGCAGCTTGCATTGCAACGTTTTTAGCAGCTTCTTCAGCACCTTCTACATTAGCAGATAAAGCAACTAAAGTAGCAATTTTACCAGCGTGGATGTAAGAACCGATGAAAGCACCTTCTAAACGCTCAAAAGCACCGATTTCAATTTTCTCACCGATAACTCCTGTTTGCTCGATTAATTTCTCAGCTACAGTAATACCGCCAAAATCAGAAGCTAATAATTCTTCTTTAGTAGCATAGTTTAAAGCTTGAGTAGCTAAATCAGTAGCTAATTTTACAAAACCTTCATTTTTACCTACGAAGTCAGTTTCACAGTTTAATGTGATTACAACACCAGCTGTTTTATCTGCATTAACAACAGCGATAGCAGCACCTTCAGTAGACTCTCTGTCAGAACGGTTAGCAGCAACTTTTTGTCCTTTTTTTCTAAGGATTTCAATTGCTTTATCAAAATCACCTTCAGCTTCTACTAAAGCTTTTTTACAGTCCATCATACCAGCACCAGTAGCTGTTCTTAATTTATTTACGTCTGCAGCAGTAATATTTGCCATAACTTTGTTTTTGTTTTAAAAGTAAAAATTCCAAAAGACAAAAACCAAATTCCAATTTTAAATTATTATCAACATTTGTTTCAAATAAGCCTTTGGAATTTGGAGATTGTTTTGGAATTATGAATAATTTATTCGTTGTTTGTTGTAGCTTCTTGTTTTGTATCAGCTTCTTTAGCTTCGTCTTTTTCAGCTTTTCTATCAGCTAAACCTTCAACGATAGCACCAGATACTAATGAAAGAACTTTGTCAATTGATTTAGAAGCGTCATCATTCGCAGGGATTACGAAATCGATCGGACGAGGATCAGAGTTAGTATCCACCATTGCAAAAACTGGAATGTTTAATTTTAATGCTTCTTTTACTGCGATATGTTCTGCTTTCACATCAACTACAAATAGAGCAGCAGGCAATCTAGTCATGTCTGCAATAGAACCTAAGTTTTTCTCTAATTTTGCACGTAAACGGTCAACTTGTAAACGCTCTTTTTTAGAAAGGGTGTTAAATGTTCCGTCTTTCTTCATTCTGTCAATCGAAGCCATTTTCTTAACGGCTTTACGAATCGTAACGAAGTTTGTTAACATACCACCTGGCCATCTTTCAGTGATGTAAGGCATGTTACATGCAGCTGCTTTTTCAGCAACAATGTCTTTAGCTTGTTTTTTGGTAGCTACGAAAAGTACTTTTCTACCAGAAGCAGCAATTTTTTTCAAAGCTTCATTAGCTTCTTCGATTTTAGCTGCAGTTTTGTATAAGTTAATGATATGGATACCATTACGCTCCATATAGATGTAAGGAGCCATGTTTGGATCCCACTTGCGAGTCATGTGTCCAAAGTGAACACCAGCTTCTAATAACTCTTTAACTTCTATTTTGTTTGCCATTTTGTGTACTAGTTTACGTTCCGTTGATTAGCAATGAATAAGTAGCGATGTTCTCGGTCTTATCCATTTAGATGCTAAACTAATTCCCTTTTTAAAAGGAATATCGGCAACTTTGTTTTTAAATTCAATAATAAATGAACGAGAAATTGATTAACGTTTAGAGAATTGGAATCTCTTACGTGCTTTCTTCTGACCAAATTTCTTACGCTCAACCATACGAGGATCTCTAGTTAATAATCCTTCTGGTTTTAAAATAGCTCTGTTTTCAGCTTCTACTTCACACATTGCTCTAGCGATAGCCATACGTACAGCTTCTGCTTGACCAGTTGTACCACCACCATAAACATTTACTTTAACGTCAAAGTTTCCTGCATTTTCAGTCATTGCTAAAGGTTGCATTACTTTGTACTGTAATGTTGGTGTAGGGAAGTAGTTAGTAAATTCTCTTTTGTTTACTGTGATGTTACCAGTACCTTCAGTAACATAAACACGAGCAACAGCGGTTTTTCTTCTACCGATTTTGTGAATAACTCCCATTACTTAAGATCGTTTAAGTTTACAGTTTTAGGTTGTTGAGCATCATGTTTGTGCTCTGAACCTACATATACATTTAAATTACGGAATAACTGAGCACCTAATTTGTTTTTAGGTAACATTCCTTTTACAGCTTTTTCTACTAAGATTGCAGGATTTTTAGCCTGTTGTTCTTTAGCAGTTAAAGTTCTTTGACCACCTGGATAACCTGTATGACGCAAGTAAATTTTGTCATTCAATTTGTTACCAGTAAGGTTGATTTTTTCTGCGTTGATAACAATTACGTTATCTCCACAATCAACGTGCGGTGTATAATTTGGTTTGTACTTACCTCTAAGTAACATAGCGACTTTAGAAGCAAAGCGACCCAAATTATGCCCTTCAGCGTCTACAACAATCCACTGCTTGTCTGCAGTAGCTTTGTTAGCTGATACTGTCTTGTAGCTTAATGTGTTCACAATAATTAATTTTAATTAAACATTCCATTCCCAATTAAGGGAGTGCAAAAGTACAATTATTTCATATAAAAGCAAATAGTATTTTGATTTTTATTTCATTAGCATTTCTTTTTAGGTTTTGTTAGGTAATTTACATCTTGTCAATTATTTATATTATTATTGAGAAATTTATAAATTTTATTAATTTTACTTTCTAATTTGAGAATATGAAACCAAAAGCAACTTTAAAGCAAATAGCAAAAGAATTAGGAGTGTCTGTTTCAACTGTTTCAAAGGCGTTAAATGACAGCCCTGAAATTAGTGAGGCAACTAAAGTCAAAATTAAAGAATATGCTACATTTAAAAATTATAAGCCCAATAGTATTGCTAAGAACTTAAAAAATCAGCGAACAAACACTCTAGGGGTTATACTTCCTAATATCTTGAATCCTTTTTTTGCTAAAGTGTTTTCCGGAATTGAGAAAAAAGCTATTGAACTAGGATATAATGTAATTACAGGGATATCTAACGAATCGTGTAAGAAAGAGAAGCAGGTGATAGAAATGCTTAATAACGGAACTATTGATGGTTTTATTCTTTCTATCTCTGAAGAAACGCAAGTTTTAAAAGAATACGATCACTTAAATAATGTTATTAAATGGGGAACTCCTATTGTGATGTTTGACAGGGTTGCGGATGAAGTGATTTGTGATAAAGTGATTGTAGATGATTTTGATTCGGCTTTTGATGCAACTAATCATTTAATTAAAACCGGATGTAAAAAAATTGCGGTGGTAAATAGTATTCCAAATTTGAGTGTTGTGAAGTTGCGTCTAGAAGGTTTTGAAAAAGCAATGAAAGAAGCAGGTATGGAAGCAGATATGGTTATTCTTTCCGAGAGCGATTTGGATAGCTTTAATGATCAGTTGAAAACTTTAGTTGATACTAAAGCATTAGATGGTATTTTTGCTTTGGACGAACATGCTGCAACGATGACTATGAAATTAGCTATTAAAGCAGGTTATGAAATTCCCGAAGAATTATCGATCATTGGTTTTGCAGATGGCGTTTGGTCAAAACGATTAACGCCAAGTATGTCAACTGTGAGTCAACATGCGCCTGAAATAGGAGAAAAAACAGCAGAATTGCTAATTGATAGAATTAATAATGAAGATGAATTTTATCGTTATCAAACCTATACTATAAAAACAGAATTAAGACAACGCGAATCGACCCGTAAATTATAATTATAGCGGGTTTTCGTTTTGCTTTTTGCGATCGTCTCGCCAAGTGATATATCCTAAAGTAGCATTGAACAGATAGAACACATATTTAGTGGTATTGGCAATGTTCATCAACATCAAATTCTGAATAATTTTGAACAGATTATAAATTTGCCATGTTACCCAATTATCAGGATACATTCGTCCTAAGTTGAATGTTCCTCCAAAACTGATTCCGGCCGGAATAGTTATCGCTAAAAATAAATTCCAATCAATGTCGTTTTCGGTTAAATAGAAAAAAGCGATAAAGTTCAAAACAAAAGAAAGCGTTAACCCTAAAGCCATGTTTCGAAAGAAAATCAAATCAATTTGATTTAGAAAACGTTTCTTTTTCCAAATTCGGAAAGCAATGTAGTTTCCTATGAAAGAAACCGGATACGTCAGAACGGCACCTACATTTCCCAATAAAAAATCGATGGTTCCGCTTAAAACTGTATTACAAGTTCCGATTAAGTTGCCAAAGTTGTTTTTTTTGGTGACCAATCGCGTAGCCATCATGGAAAAACAGGTATTGAGAATGGAAAAATAACCCAAGAAAAAAATATAGTTTTTTCCGTTGAACGAAAAGCTATAAGTGGTCTTATAATATTCCAAATAGATAGAAACAGCAACTACAAGAACTACTCCTACAACATCCAAATATTGGCTGTTAGTGACCTTTTTAACAAAGGCTAGGGTAGAAGGAGTAGTTGTTGCAGTGTTATCTTGCATTATTCTTTGGTAAAGTTGAATTTCATGCCACCTTGTTTCAAAATCAGTCCTTTGTCTTCAAAGTCAATCTCAATTCCGGCTGAAGCAAAGATAAATGTTTTTTCGCTTTGCATCGTTAACGGAAAAGCAGATTGTCCTGTACCTTGAGCCATTAATTCTCCGTTTTTCCCAAAAACGGTTAGTTTAAGCGAAATTTGAGCTGAAGCATAGGTTCCGGAATATTGAGCAATCATTTCATCGCTTAGTTTCTCAAAGTTTGGGAAAGGGAAAGGCAATTTGTAATACATGCTGAGTACACCAATCATAATATCATTTAAGCTATAATTACTTCCGTTCTCAATTAAAGAAACCGATAACTTTTCGTCAGGGTTATACCCCATAGTAGCATTGAAATTTTCGATCTTTCCATTGTGACCAAAGAATTTTCGGTCGCCAAAAGGGAATTGGAACAAAGCCATTCCATAGCCATCTTTCATTTCAGTCATCATTTCCAATGATTTTGGTTTGATTAATTTGCCTTCAAATAGAGAACTGATGAATCGAGTTAGATCAGCCGGAGTAGAAATGATTCCTCCGGAAGCAAAAGCAGTGTCATTTTTCCATTCCGGAAAACGTTGCCATTGATCTCCGTCAAAATGATAAGAATAACTTTCTTTATTCTGAGCGTTTGTAGCGTCTGGTTTATAGTAGGTATTTATAAGATTTGCTTTTTTAACAATGTGATCTTCTAAGTTTTCTGCGAAAGATTTTTGAGTTACTTTTTCAATAATTCCTCCCAATAAAAAATAATTGGAATTGCTGTATTCAAATTTAGTTCCCGGACTAAAACGCGAATCGTATTTGGCAATTTTATCGTAAAGTGCTTTTTTAATATCTGCCGAATTCATTTCAGTATCGGTAATGCTGTCTTGGTTCACGTAATCTGGAATTCCGGTTCTTTGATGCAATAAATCGTAAATAGAAATATTTTCTGCGTTAGCTACTTTTGGGAAAAAGCGTGTCAATTTAGTTTCCGGGCGCAACTTTTTTTCTTCAATTAACTGAAGAATCATGACAGCAGTAAACGTTTTAGAAATAGAACCGATTTTATATTTTGTCAAACGGTCGGCAGTAATTTGCTGTTCCACATCTGCAAAACCATAGGCTTTGTTAAAAACCACGTTCTCGCCTTCGCGAATGCACAAACTTCCCATGAACTTGTTGTTGTCATATAGGTATTTTAGATATTGGTCGATTTTTTCAAAACGATCTTGGCTAAAAAGGATGTTTGAAAAAGTTAAAGCTAGAAGTAGGATTAGTTTTTTCATGTTTGTTATGCTTTTGATTTTTTAAATTCCAGGTAAGAATATACTATTGGTACAGCACTAATAATGATTGTTACACCTAAAAAGAGATATAAGCTCAAATTTTCGGGTAGGAGTAAAGAAAATAGGATGATTAAAAGTCCGCCTGTAAACCATAATTTGCCACCTAAAAGATGTGTTTTTTTCCAAACGTCTTCGTTTTCTAACGTCCAAGGTGTGCGGATGCCAATAAAATAGTTTGGTTTAATAGTTTTGAAATAATTGCCTAAAATCGTAAATAATAACCCAATTAAAATAAAAATAAAAGTCGGTTTTGATTCTGATTGTTTAGTGCTGTAGATAATAAATGCAGCTAATGCTGACATAAATATTGACAAAGCAAATCGAAGATGATTCAGTTTATTGCCCATATTGTTTAGCTTTCCTTTGGGATCAACTTTGGGTAAAACCAAAAAAAGGAAGTAGCCCAATCCAGCCATCATAAAAGTGGTGAGCCAAAGTCCATTTTTAGAACCATAACGGTCAATTTCACCGGAGGCATTCCAATGCATAGGGATAGTTTCCGGTAATTGATTCCAGATAGAAGCTAAATACACAAAAGGGATCAGCGCAATTAAAATAAATGGAATTTCTTTTTTTAAGGTTGTCATTATTGTTTTTTTAAGGTTAATAACCATTTTAAAATATCATCTACTATAGTGGTGTTTAGCGAATAAATCACAAATTGACCTTGTTTTTCACTGGTAACCAGATCAGCTTGTTTGAGTAAATCCAAATGATGTGAAATACTCGGTTTGGAAATATTGAAATGTTCTGCAATTTCACCGGCTGTTAAATCGCCTTTACGCAACATCTCTAAAATTTCCCTTCGGGTTTCATCATTTAAGGCTTTAAAAATAGTATTCACGATTATTACATATTTAGGCAAATATCTAAATATTATTTTAAAATTGCAAATAGTCTAAATTTATTAATGTTTTTAAAAGGAGAAAAACAGATAAAAAAAGAGTTTAACTAATAAAAATATCTTAGTTAAACTCAATATAATATGAAAACAAAATAGTTTTATTTTCCTCTATTTAACGCCCAAAGAATAGCTTTTTCTTTTGTCGCTCTGAAAATAGTATTGTGTTGCTCTTTCGGTTCGTCTGAATACTGCCATTTTAAGGTAGATGGCTTTTCTTCAGTCAATATTTTAGATAATTGATTGGTGTATAGTGAAATATCTGTAGCACTTGAACCTGCAAACCACAAAACTTTTTCCTCTTCTGGGAATTGAGATAAATGCTCATGTGCTGTTTGAACCAAATAATGGTCGTTCCACCACAAAGAAGGATCAAAAGCAATATAATAATCAAACATTTCGGGTTTTAAGAAGAAAGTTTCCATAACGAATAATCCGGATAAAGATTCTCCCAAAATACCTTTTTCATTTGTTGTTCGGTATCTTTTGTTGATTTCAGGAAATAACTCCTCATGAATAAAAGCTCTGAATTTTTCAGAACCACCAATAACCGGAGCAACTTCTTTATCTTTTTCTACTGTTGTAGGACCTGTTAGATCTCTTCTTCGTTGCGTATTTTCAATACCCACCAGAATAAAAGGAGGTATTTTTTTTGATTGAATAAGTGCTGCAAAAGTATTGGCAATATGAGGAAAATCTTCTTGTATTCCACCGTCAGCCATATACATTACAGGTAAAGAATCTGAAGTTTTGGTGTAATCTTCAGGAGTCCATACATTGATAGTCCTTGTTTCGCCAACTTGTTTGGATTCAAGAGTAAACGTTTCATGATTCGGGATTGGATCGTTTGGTGGAGTACCTTTTGAGCAGCTCATCATTACAAAAAGAATAAAAAATAATGCGTATTGAATTGATTTCATAGTGGTTTGAATTTAAAGAATACTAAAATCAATGCGCTTCCAGCCAATTATTTCCTTCGCCCATATCAACCACTAACGGAACTTTAAGTTTAAACGCATTTTCCATTTCGTGTTGAATCATCGGTTTTATTTTTTCTAATTCTGAGTTGTGCACATCAAACACCAATTCGTCATGAACTTGCAATAACATTTTTGATTTCCAATTTTCAGCTTTCAATCGTCTGTAAATGTTAATCATCGCAATTTTGATAATGTCGGCAGCACTTCCTTGAATTGGTGCATTCACCGCATTTCGTTCGGCAGCACCACGAACTACAGCATTAGCCGAATTAATATCTTTTAAATAACGTCTTCTTCCTGAAACTGTTTCTACATAGCCATGTTCGCGAGCAAATTCAATTTGTTCTTGAATGTACGCTTTTAATCTTGGATAGGTTTTGTAATACGCATCGATTAAAGCAGCACTTTCGCTACGAGTTAAATCGGTTTGGTTACTCAATCCAAAAGCAGAAACGCCATAAATAATTCCGAAGTTTACCGTTTTGGCATTGCTACGTTGCTCTTTGGTAACTTCTTCTAAAGCTACATTGAACACTTTTGCAGCGGTACTTCGGTGAATATCTTCGTGATTTTGGAAGGCTTTAATCATATTTTCTTCGCCCGATAAAGCAGCAATAATGCGCAATTCAATTTGAGAATAATCGGCAGCTAACAAGGTGTAATTTTCATCACGAGCAATAAATGCTTTACGAATTTGACGACCACGTTCGGTACGAATCGGAATATTCTGTAAGTTCGGATTGTTAGAACTCAAACGACCTGTTGCAGCAACCGTTTGCATATAATCAGTATGAACACGATTGGTTTTTGGATCCACTTGGTTAGGCAAAGCGTCAACATAGGTATTTTGTAATTTTACCATTTGGCGCCATTCTAAAATATGTTGTACAATTTCGTTGTCTTTGGCTAAATAACTTAGCACCTCTTCGCCCGTTGCATATTGACCGGTTTTGGTTTTCTTAGGTTTTGAACCGCCAATTTTAAGTTTGTCGAATAAAATATCACCTAATTGTTTTGGCGAAGCCAAATTGAATGTTTCACCGGCTTCGTCGTATATTTTTTGTTCGAAAGCGGCAATTTCTTTCGCCATATCGGTTGACATCGCTTTTAAGAAATCGACATCTAAACGAATGCCTTCGCGTTCCATGGCTGCTAAAACTTCTACTAACGGAATTTCAATTTCATCGAATAGTTTTTTGGTGCCAACACGCTCTAAAATAGGCTGAAAATGTTGTTTTAATTGTAACGTAATATCAGCATCTTCCACCGCGTATTCTTTTACCGCTTCTACTTCAACCTGACGCATGGATAATTGGTTTTTTCCTTTTTTACCAATTAAAGTTTCAATAGGTTTAGGCGAATATTTTAAATAGGTTTCGCTCAATACATCCATATTGTGACGCATGTCTGGATTGATCAAATAATGCGCAATCATAGTGTCAAACAAATTCCCTTTGATTTCAATACCGTAGTTAGCCAAAATTTTAATGTCATATTTCATGTTTTGACCAATTTTCTCAATATTTTCATTAGAGAAAAACGGAATAAATTTTTCGGCTAAAACTTTTGCTTCCTCTTGGTTTTCCGGAAACGGAACGTAAAAACCTTTTCCCTTTTCCCATGAAAAAGCAATTCCAACCAATTCGGCATTTAAAGCATCAATTCCTGTCGTTTCGGTATCAAAACAAACGGAAGTTTGCTTTTCTAAATTTTGTAAAAACAACTTTAAACCTAAATCGCCTTGCACGATTTGATAAAAATGTTCGGTTGATTCTAGAGTGGCATAAAAAGAGTTGGTTGGTGTTTCTTCTTCATCACTAAAACCGAATAAATCCATTTGATTTTCTGAACTTTTGGCTTTTGGCTTTTGGCTTTTTTTATTGTCAGTTCGAGTGGAGTCGAGAACATCATTTGTAGAAATTTCATCATATTCTTTACCCGAACCAAAAAGCTTGTCGAATTGTGTTTTCATTTGACGGAACTCCAATTCTTGAAAAATAGCGTCCGTTTTTTCCACATCGGGTTTAGACAATTCAAAATCTTTTTCATCAAACTCAACCGGACAATCGAGTAGGATAGTGGCCAATTTTTTAGACAGGATTCCTTTTTCTTTATTGGCTTCGATGTTTTCTTTCATTTTGCCTTTTAGCTCGTGAGTGTTGGCTAAAAGATTTTCGATAGAACCATATTGTGCTAAGAATTTTTTTGCGGTTTTTTCGCCAACACCCGGTAACCCCGGAATGTTATCGACAGCATCACCCATCATCGCTAAAAAGTCAATTACTTGTAAAGGATGTTCAACTTCAAATTTTGCTTGAACCTCAGGAATTCCCCAAATTTCGATATCGTTACCCATTCGAGCCGGGCGATACATAAAAATATTTTCAGAAACTAATTGAGCAAAATCTTTATCAGGAGTTACCATAAAAACTTGGTAGCCTTGTTTTTCAGCTTGTTTTGCTAATGTTCCAATTAAATCATCGGCTTCAAAACCTGCTTTTTCCATGATTGGAATTTGCATGGCGCTCAATAATTCCTGAATATAAGGAACGGCAATTTTGATAGCTTCCGGCGTTTCTTCACGATTGGCTTTGTATTCTTGGAACATTTCCAAACGATAATCACTTCCACCTTTGTCAAACGCTACGGCTAAATGGTCTGGTTTTTCGCGACGAATTACGTCCATCAAAGAGTTCATAAAACCCATAATGGCAGATGTATCCATCCCTTTTGAGTTGATTCTTGGGTTTTTAATAAAAGCGTAATATCCTCTAAAAATTAAAGCGTAAGCATCGAGTAGAAATAATCGTTTTTGTGACATTTGAAATGTAATTGGTTCCTAAACAAAGGTAGAATATTATTTTAAAAAAATAAGAGTTCCTTTTGAGAACTCTTATTTAACGGGATTCGAAAAATTACTTAACTACTTACTTTTTCAAAAATTTTATATTCGCTTCTTTACCGTCATAAGAAGTTAGTTTTGCCAAGTAAAAACCTGGTGTTAAGTTTTCTGTTGCGGTTGTGTTAGAATTTAATTCTGTTTTAACTAATTGTCCTTGTATGTTGTAAATTTCTATAGTTTTTATTTCTTCATTGTTATTTGATGAAATAGTAAATTGATTTTCTACAGGATTAGGATATAATGAGAAGTTGTTTTGTTCAAAATGGTTTGATGATAAAGTATAACAATCTGTTGAAAAGGATGCTGAACTGATGAAAAAATCCCAACCATTTGTAATCATTGCTGACGGATCATTAACTTGCACACAGTCTAAATTTGGATTTCCGTTTAAATCGAAAAAAGCATAACTGCTATCATTATCACCAGCTAAGTTAATTTTCTGAAAATCATTTCCATATAAGTCTAATTCCATTAAATCAGTAGAATTGCTTAAATCAAGGTTATTTGCAATACTATTATTTGATGCATATAGTTTTTTCACAGTTGCTGGAATAACCAAGCTTGTTAAATTATTATTGCTACAATTTAAAAACTGAATATTGGTCTGATTTGTAAAGTCTAGTGTATTTAAATTGTTATTAGAACAATCTATTGTATTAAGTGAGTTGTCGCAATCTGTAAGATTTAAGGAATTTAGGTTACAATTACTAACTTTTAATACACTAAGTCCTAATTGACCTGTTAAATTTATTGAACCAATAGGATTATTGTTAAGTTCTAATCTATTAAGATAAAGATTGGTGATATTAATTCCATTGAGATTGCAATTGTTAGCCGTTATTTGTTGCAGCGATGTTGAATTCGATAAATCTATTGAGCTAATTGGGTTTTCATCGATATAAAGTTTTCTAATAGTTGTGGCAGATGGTAGCGTTAATGAAGATAAATTGCAACCGCTTAAATTCACTTCAAAAAGATTGGTAGCAACAGTAGGGAAAGTGAAGGATGAAAGATTATAATTAACCCGAAGATTAATTGTGTTAATGTTAGGATTATTCGATAAATCAACTGTAGTTAAATTGCAACTCACACAATATATATGCGTAAGGTTTGTAAAAGCTTCAATACCAGATAAATTAGTAATGTTTAAATCAGTCATATCTAAACTGGTAACTGCTTGAGCATCAGAATTTAAAATATTTCCATTCATGCCGTTTGTGTCAAATCCTTGATCTACAAGATATTGTTCAAAATAAAAATCTGCAATGGATGTAGTTTGAGCATTTGCCCAAAATGAAGCTAATAAGCTTACTAAAAATAATTTTGTTTTCATATGTTTATAATTTATTTGTTATAAGTAACATATGGTATCGCCTTTTTAATTATTGGATTTTTGTTTTTAGTGGCGATTTCATAAGTAGTTAAGATTTAAAATGTTTATATAAAAAGTATTTGAATTACAATCCAAATTATGGTACCGTAAAGCGCTGTTAAAAGCAGTTCTAAGCGGTATTTTTCTATCGATTTTTTTATGATTTTCATAGTTTACAATTATTTCTTGCAAAATTTTAGTACTGAAATATTACCATTGTTGTCGGATACTTTTGCCACATAAATTCCGCTAGAAAAAGATTTAACATCAAGTGTGTTTTGTTTGCTTTCTAAGATTTTTTTACCAGATAAATCAAATATTTCTGTTTTAGAAATTGTATTTTCAGAAGTGATTGATAAGAAATCAGAAACAGGATTTGGATAAATTACAAAAGTGGTCTCATTAAAAGAGTTTGAACTCAAATTTGCACATTCGGTTTCGTTGTTAACATAACTTCCATTAGCATCAATGTACCAACCAGAATAACTATTAGTTGCATTGTCAACAAATACACATGTTAAATTTGGACTTGTATTTGCATAAAAACTAGTGATAGCAGCATTATTGCCATTTCTTAAGTTTACAGTTGTAAGAAAAGATCCCCTAACATCTACATCAATTAAGTTTGGATTGTTTGATAAATCTATTGATGTGTAAATATTACCTGAAGTATTTAAAACTTGAAGTGCTGTGTTTTGAGATAAATCTAACGCTCCAATATTGTTTAAAGCACAATTAAAATGGGTTAAATTAACAAAAGCTTCAATTCCTGTAATGTCATTAATTACAAACTGTAAAGAAATATCAAGTGATGTTACTGCTGCAGCATCAGTATCTAAAATATTACCATTTAATCCATTGGTGTCTATTCCTAAATCAATTAGTTTTTGTTCAAAATTTGCATCAGGAATGGCTGTGGTTTGTGCAATTGCTGTTAATGTAAAGAATGTTGCTAAAAAGAGTAATTGTTTTTTCATAATGTCTTTTATTTTAATGAGGATAAACTTCTATCATATTTTCAAGGTTGTCTGCTTCGGTGCTATCTACTGTTTTGGTTTCTAAAATTTCTTCTTTACCATAATCAGTTGAAATCAAGTAAATACGAACTGGTAACCAAGCGGCGTCTTTTAAAATTTCCTTTACACTGTTATTGTAAACTCCACCACCACAGTCTTTGTATAAGCGCACAGGAAAAGCGGCTTTAACTTTTTGGAATTCAGTATAGCTTAGTTTTTTGTAATACTTTGCTTCCACCATAAATTCAACACTATTGAAAGTATGCCAATTAAACTTTGGATCTTCCGCTAGTTTAAAAACTGGTTTTTCAAAATAAGCACCTTGGTAACCTGCTCTTGAATCGTGTAAGATTTTAACAATTTCTTCCTCTGTAGGATTTGGAACACCATCATACCAGCCGCTGCCAAAATAACTTCTATTGTAAACCCATTTGTCTCCAACAAAGTCATAGCGATAATCTGAACGTTCCCAACGATATACGTTATCCACATCGGTTTTCCATTTGCTTTCTGCGGTGCGCTCGTACCATTTTTCAGTAGGTGTAGTATGAACCGTTCCTTCGTCGCTTGTAAAACGAACTTCAATAGCACCTTTTTCTTTTAATAAATCCGTTATTTCTGCATCAGAAGGATGATCTCCAGTTGTTTTTGAACATGCATGTAATGTCATAATAGTTAAGATTAAGAGTAAATTTTTCATTAGTTATTTTTTATGTTTTGAACTTCTTTAGCTAGTTGATTTAAGAAAACAAATAATTAGAACGAACGTACTGCCCTAACCTGATACCCATTAGTTTTCGCATTTGCAGCGTATACTGTGCCAGTTGCAAAATCAACAGAACGTGCAGATGTAGAACTTTGTTCCGAACTTGACCAATAACGTTGCGCAATAAATCCGCCAATTAACCCAGCATTAGGATAAATAGCTAGAAGTTCGTTCACGCTAGGTAAGTACCAATCTGTGTATCCATTTATTGTTTGTGCATCACAGGACTGTGCAGCTGTGCCAGCACCACAAACACTTGTAATTTGGATGGTATTTGCTGCTCCGGTTCCTAGGTTCATACTTGTTCCTCCAACAACGATACCTGCACAACCCCAGCCATAAGAGCTCAATAAATCTGCGTTTGCAGCAATTAATCCGTGCATTTCACTAGCAGAATAGCCAGGATCCCCAGATTGCAAAATATATGCAACAATACCTCCGCCATAAGAAGTTCCTATAGTTAGTGCTTGTACCGAAACACTAAATGTACACGTTTGTCCACCAAAACTTATTGAGAAATTCGCAGTACCTGTTCCTGAAGGAATTCCTGTTATTGCTAAAGTTAAATTTCCGCTTCCGTTTGTTACAGTCCCATTATTTAATGTTGCCGTTAATCCTGTTACACCAGTTGATGTAATAGTTTGACCACTGTATGGGCCTCCATTTCCGCCTGTGTAAGGTAAAAGTACACTAACTCCAACGGTGTTTACCATTGCGTAAACGGAACTAGTAGTACTTGCTGAACCACAATTTAATGCATTCACTTCTGCTGGGCAATAACTATTAGTCCACATTGGTTGACCACTGCAAAAAGTTAGATAATAATTATTGTTTGTAGATGGAGGTAAAGAAATCCAATTTGTTCCATCCCAGTATTTTATTTCGCCTGGTTGTGTTCCGTTTGTAAATCCATTTCCAGATGGACCTGTTAAATTAGCAGTTGTAAAAGATGAACCATCAGAATAATTGAAAGTATATGTTCCATTTCCATTGTTAACAGTTGATATAATTCCAACACCATCAGCTCCTGCTGGTCCTTGTCCGTTTCCAGAAGTTTCTGCATATAAAGCATAAGGTACACTTAAAAATTGGTTAGTACCTGTTATAGTATAACTATTTCCACCTAACGGATCGATTTCTGTCTTAATAAAATAAGGTCCGTTTGACCAATCTATACTAGAAAAATTGTCAGAAGTAGTTCCGTTTCCGATTTCAAAGGTTACTAAACCATTTGCATTTGAAGTTGGGTTGTGTGTTTCACTGTAAATAGAACTTCCAGAAGCAGAACCTTGTAAAATGCTTATTTGAATACCAACAGATTGGTTTGCCAAAAGTTGATTAGCATTATCTCTAATCACTGTTTGATAGCTCATTTTTTCTGGAGTTTGTGACCAAGAAATTGTGAAAATTAGAAAAGATAAAAGAGTTAATATTTTTTTCATGAGTTAGTCTTTTTTAATTATTTTGAAAGTATTGCCAATGCTGTTATTTTTTAAAATGTTTAGTAGAAATGTAGCTTGTGGTAGTTGGCTAACATTAATTGTAGTTTTTGAATTACTTAGTTTTCCTGATTGGATTAATCGCCCGTTGATATCAAATAATTGAAACTCTAAACCTTCAAATTCCTGTATAGAAATCGTAACGAATTGCGTAGTCGGGTTTGGAAACACACTAATATTTTCTATCAATCCAAAGTCTTTTATCTCAAGAACTGATATTTCATAAGGTTGCTGTACACCTTCAATTATATTTATATTTCCGTCGGTTTGAAAAGCGTAATTAGTTTGTCCAATGCTATAGCTTGATGAGCCTCCAGAACCAATTGTTTCGCCACCAGCACTAACACTATTTTCTTGAGCTAATATTATATTAATAGCCAATACACAAAATCCAGTCAATAATGATTTCATCTTTTTCTTATATAATTAAATCCCGAATTTTTTTCCTAAACCTTTAAGTTTACTTTCCTTTTTCAATTGATTAGTTGTAGAATTAGTGTTTGAAGTATTATTTTGAGTTGCAGTTTCCTCTTTTGCAATTTCACCACGTTTACCAATGAATTTTCCATCAATCCAAGCACTTTGAATTTCGTCAAATGTTACAAAGTAGCGGTTGCTATTGTATTCATCTATTTTGGTTATTTTTCCGGTATAAAAGTCTTTTCCTTGACCGTTCCAATTTACAATTACATTGTCGCCAATGTTGAACTTTTCTGGACCAGCAGTAATTCCCGTGTTAATTCCTTCAGCACAATTTTTATCAGCAGCTTGTTTACAAGCATTGATTTGTGAAGAATTAGGGGCATAAGCAAACTCTAAATCTGATATTTTATAAACATCCCCTTCTTTTTGAACCGCAATTCTACCAAAAGAATAGTTGTCTCGATCATAGAATTGTAACATTCCGCTTTGTTGGTGTTTTATACTTGGATGTTCGCAGTAAATGGTAGCATACGTTTTTACACCATTCTTGATGTTCTCTACTAATTGTTTTCCTCTTTCGTTTAAAGTAGCTTCAGATCCATTTTCGAAATAAAATGAAGAAAGCATGTGATACGCCATTAACTCTGCTTTTTTGGCATCGCCACTATACATTATATTGTGAATCCAAACAATAGCTTCTTTATCATTTTTAAAAGCAGGAATATCGATAGAACCCATTGCCGCTAATTGATTTTTAGCAATCTCATCGCCATACATTTCTTGCATGTTGCGAAGATTTTCGGCTTCTTCACTGCTAATTTTTTTGGTTTCTAATACTTCTTCTTTTCCATAACTATTTGAAATCATAGCCATTTGAACAGGAAGCCAAGAAGCGTCTTTAAAGATTTTTTTTGCAGTATTGTCATATTTTCCGTTGCCGCAATCTTTGTATAAACGTACTGGGAATGTGGCTTTTACTTTTTGGAATTCGGTATAGCTTACTTTTTTAAAATAAACCGCTTCTACATTAAATTCTACACTGTTGAAAGTATGCCAATTGAATTTTGGTTCTTTAGTTAATTTAAAAACCGGTTTTTGGAAATAAGCTCCTTGGTAACCCACCATTGAGTTTTCTAAGATTGAAACTATTTCTTTTTCCGTGGGATTTGGAATGCCATCGTACCATCCAGAACCAAAATACGTTCTGTTATACGACCATTTTCCACCTCTGAAATCATAGCGATAATCGGAACGTTCCCAACGATAAATATTTGGAATTTCTGTTTTCCATTTGCTTTCTGCGGTGCGTTCGTACCATTTTTCAGTAACAGTAGTATGAACAGTTCCTTTTGCACTGGTAAATTTTACATCGATAGCACCTTTTCCTTTTAATAAAGAAACAATTTCTGCATCAGAAGGTTGTGCAAAACTATTAGTCGTAAAAAAACTAAATAATAAAGTAGTAAGTAGTAGTAAAGAATTTTTCATAGTTAATGATTTTAACGCTGTAAAAATACAAATGCTTAAAAATCAATAATTTATAAAAAATGTTTTTTTAGTGAATGACCAAATTAGTAGGGTGAAAGTATTTTTTTTATGGGTGAATGATTAGAGTAGATTTATCATTTTTAGTAATTCATCTCGGTGCGACTTACCAACAGATATTTTATGACTGTTTACATATACATTACTTTCGTCAATGAAATCGATATGTTTAATATTGATTACAAAAGAACGATGTACTCTTAAAAAATGGTGTTGAGGTAATTTTTCTTCAACCGATTTTAAGGTATGTGTAATCAAAAATTTATTGTCGTTGGTATGGAGAAAGCAATAGTTGTCATAGGCTTCAAAATGGCTTACCTCTATTGCAGGAACTTTTACCATTTTGCCTTGATGTTTTACAAAGAAGTCATCGATAGTTTTTTCAGGTTCTATTTTAGTTTGTTCCGTGTTTTTTTTGAATAAACCCAAGGTTACGTTTGCCAATAAGTTTTCTTCTGTAAAAGGTTTTACAATATAGCCTACCGGATTGCATTCTTTAATGCGTTGGATAGTCATAGGATCAGACAAAGAAGTAATGAAGATGTAAGGAATTTTTAATTCAGCATCAATTTTTTTAGCCAAATCAATTCCGTCTCCTTTTCCTTCTAATGTAATATCTAAAAGAACTAAACTTGGTTTAATTTCGGAAATCTCTTCGTAGGCATCTTCAATATTATCGGCATCACCCACAATTTGATAATGATACTTTTTTAGAGCCGTTTCAATAGTTTGCTCAATTAGCAGTTCGTCTTCAACTATGTAAATTCTATTCATTAGACTAAAGTAAAACGTTTCATTATTATAGTTACAGTTGTGCCATTTTCTCTTGTAAAAGTAACTTTTCCTTTTAATTTTTTAGATAAAGAATGGATTAATTTTATTCCAAAAGAATCGGGATTAGGTTCTTTTACCAATCCTTTTCCATTATCGGAAACTGTTAAAATTACTTCTTCGTCTTGTTTATGTAGATTAACTTTAATTATCGGATTTGTAAAACGTTCATCAAAAGCATGTTTGATAATATTGGTCACCAATTCGTTTACAATTAAACCAATTGGAGTAATAGTGTCTACATTAAACACAAGATTTTCAACCGAAATTTCTGTTTTTAAATTTTCAATTTTGGTCGCTTGATATTCGGTTAAATCATTAACTAAATCCGTAATGTATTCTTTGGCATTAATCCCAACAATTTCATCTCTATTATATAACCGTTGGTGAATTAAAATCATCGAGCGAACTCTGTTTTGTGCTTCGCGTATTGCATCTATAGCGGCTTTGTTTTGTAAACTTTCCGATTGTAAATACAACAAACTGGAAACAATTTGAAAGTTGTTTTTTACGCGATGATGTGTTTCTTTTAACAATGTGTTTTTTTCATCGACCAATGTTTCCAAAATTTTCTTTTGGCTGGCTAATTTTCTTCTTTGTTTGTTTACAATATAAATACTCGAAATGACAATAAGTAGCACTAAGCCTAAAGCAATAATGTAATTGTGTAAACGTTTTTGTTCTGCTTCTTTTTCTTCAATTAGCTTTTGTTTTTTATCTGTTTCGTAAACAATTTCCAATTCGTTCAAGTTTCTGTTCGATTCAATTGAAAAAACCGAATCTTTCATTTGGGAATACAACTTGTAATAGTTTAAGGCTTTTTCTGGATGTTGTAATTTTTCTTCGATTTCATAAACGGAACGATATAAATCACTTAAAAGTTCATTGCGTTCGGTAGCTTTAGCATATTGAATTCCTTTTTCATAATATTCAAGAGCTTTTTCAAAGTTGTGTTCTTTTTCAAAAACGTTTCCTAAACCTTTGTAGCAAAAAGCTAAAGTGTTTTCATCGGTATTTTTTATTAATATTTTTTCGGCATCAAAATAGAATTTTTTAGCATCTTTATAATTTTCTAAACAAAAGTAAGCTTCGCCAATATTTACTAATGAAGTTCCAATATCAAATGGACTTTGCAATTCTTCGGATAATTTTAAAGAAGCATTGGCATACCATAACGCGCTATCGCAATGTTTTTGGTTTTGATGAATAATACCGATATTACTATAGGTGTAACAAACACCTTTTTTATCATTTAATCGTTTTTTAATCTTTAATGATTTAGAAAAGTATTCTAACGCTTTTTGGTTGTTGTTTTTGGTTCGATAAATTAAACCAATGTTGTTCAGTGTCTTAGCGAGAGTTTCTTCATCCTTAATTTTCTCTTGAATTTTAGCGGCTTCCAAGTAATTTTCAAGTGCTTTAGCAAAAACACCACGATAATAAAAACTAGCGCCTATATTGAGGTATACTTTGGCCATGCCAGTTTCATCTTTAATACTTTTGTAACCTTCAAAACTTTTTTGATAATTTAAAATTGCCAAATCATATTTTCCATGTAAATCATTAGCAGAACCTAAACAGGTATAAGCTTCAGCTTCAAGTTTAGGATGTTTTTTTTTGGCCATTGACAAAGCTTCTTCTGCAAAAGCAATTGAAGAATCGTAATCAGTAGGAGCAATTTCCCAACTCAAATCATTTAGAATTTTGATTTTTTCTTTATCGTTTTTACTTTCTGCTAGGCTCTTTTTCAAAGAGTCAATTACATCTTGTGCATGACTACTATGAGGCAGAAAAAAAGCAAATAGGAAACAATAAGTTAAGAGTAGTTTTGTTTTCATATAAAAGACTTACTATCCAAATTTAATATTATTTTAAAGAAACAAAATAAAAATGTTATCAAGTGGAATGGGATTAAATAAGAAATAAATCAATTTGGAGCGAAAAAATGTGTTTTTTCTAGTAGATCATAAAGTTTCATAATCCGAAAATGAGGTTTTATGGAAAGAAATAGAGCTTTCGTGAACTTTATAAATATCTAAAAATCTTTATTGACTAGCTTTGAAACATGAATAAGTTAGTTGATCCATATAATTTAATTTTTGCTATTTCAGTTCTGGTTTTAATTTTAAACTTAATTGTGCTATTTATACTATAAGTAATTGTTAGAATCTCGTTAAACTTTATTGAGAATCAAATTTCTAGGAGAAGAATTAGTTACTTTGCATAAAATATTGATTTATGTATCGTATTATTGTCCCAATATTGATCTTTCTTTTTATAGAAATATATTCTTTTCAAGCAGTTAAAACCGCTGCCAAATCGAAATGGGTATTGTTGATCTACGGAATAATATCTGTGGTCTTTTTACTTTATTTAGCCTATTACTTTTTTACGTTTGATAGAAATACAGCTCAGGATAAACGTTTTCAGTGGACTATTGGTTTACTTCTATTGTTGTATTTGCCTAAAATTATTTTAACGTTAACGTTGTTTTCGGAAGATGTCTTCAGATTGTTTCAAGGTACTTTCCAATATTTTTCAAAAAGTGAAGAAACAACAGTGAGTTTTTTACCGGAACGAAGAAAATTTGTGAGTCAAATGGCTTTAGTTTTAGCTGCCGTTCCTTTTACATCGCTTTTGTATGGTATGACCAAAGGAAAATACAATTTTAAAGTAATGAAGCAAACCTTGTTTTTTCCGGATCTACCAGAAAGTTTTGACGGAACAACAATTACACATATTTCAGATATTCATAGTGGAAGTTTTGACGATGCAGAGAAAATCCAATATGCTATTGATTTGATTAACGAACAGCAATCAGATTTAGTATTGTTTACCGGTGATATCGTGAATACACATGCTTCTGAAATGGATCCTTGGATTGATACGTTTAAAAAAATTCACCAACCGGTTTTAGGGAAATATTCAGTTTTAGGGAATCATGATTATGGGGAATATTATGATTGGAATTCTAAGGAAGCTAAAGAAGAAAATTTTAAAGCAATAAAAGATTTACATCAAAAAATAGATTTCAACTTATTACTTAATGAAAACGTTGAGATTAAAAAAGGCTCTGATTCCATTAAATTAGTTGGAGTTGAAAATTGGGGTAAGAACTTTAAACAGGCTGGTGATTTAAGGAAAGCCTCTCAAGGAATACAAGAAAATGATTTTAAGATATTAATGAGTCATGATCCAAGTCATTGGGAATATGAAGTTAAAAATCACCCGAATAATTACCATTTAACGCTTTCTGGGCATACACACGGATTTCAGTTTGGAATTGAAGTTCCCGGTTGGATCAAATGGAGTCCGGTGCAATATGTATATAAGCAATGGGCAGGATTGTATGAAAATCTAGGGCGCTATGTATATGTTAATCGCGGATTTGGCTTTCATGCTTATCCTGGAAGAGTGGGGATTATGCCAGAAATTACGGTTATTGAACTAAAAAAAGGAGAAAATATAGCTTAATTCAGTAAAAATGCTACATTTGTATATTGTTTTCTACGAAAAACGTATTTTTTGATCCTTTAAAATCAATTTTATGTCAAAATTTGGAGAGTTAATTGATGCTAGAGTTCCTGTACTAATTGATTTTTTTACAGAATGGAACGATTCGTCTGTAGCCATGAACGAAGTGATCCGTGATGTTGCTGCAGCATTAGGCGATAAAGCAAGGGTAATTAAAATTGATGTGGAAAAAAACAGAGAATTAGCCGATGCTCTAAGAGTGAAAGGTTTACCAACTTTAATGATCTATAAAGCAGGACAAATGGTTTGGCGTCAAAGCGGAGAGTTAGATGCAAATACATTAATAGCTTTAGTTCAAGAGCAGGCTTAATCTAGTTTTCCAAACTCAAATCCCTTACTTTTTAACGCTTTTATTACTTCCGGGAGGGCTACTTGCAAGTTAGGCCAAGCTTTCTTACTGTCGTGAAATACGATAATGCTTCCGTTTTGCACATTCTTTACAACATTTTGAATACAAACTTCTGTAGAAGTGTTGGCATCAAAATCATAAGTAATAATATCCCACATGACAATTGTATAGCCTTTTTTACGAATGATTCTGGCTTGTGAAGGCTTAATCTTTCCGTAAGGAGGGCGAAAAAGCTTTTGTGCTGTTTTTGCTTCTTGTGAAATGATATTTTCGCAAGCTTCAAAATTTTGAATATACTCTTTGGCTGACGTTTTCCATCCTTTTAAGTGATTGAAAGTGTGGTTGCCAACAGAATGTCCTGCTGCAATTACTTTTTTAAAGATATCGGGATGTTTTTTAATATTGTCACCAATACAGAAAAAGGTTGCCGGAATATTTTCTTCTTTTAAAAGATTCAAAACCCATTCGGTTATCTCCGGAATCGGACCGTCATCAAAAGTGAGATACACTTTTTTTTCGGCATTCGGAACTGACCAAAGATACTTTGGAAACAAAAACTTGATGATTTTATATGTTTTAACCCAATTCATATAGTTAAAAAAGCCACGATCATAAATCGTGGCTTTTTCTGGTTTATTCCATTTCTCTTCTAAATTCAGGGAAAAGTTTGTTGTAATTGTTGAATTTTACTTTCTCTTGATTATAGAATTCGGTGTCTTTAGCATCTTTCATGTATTCTAATAAGCTTCTATAGCGTTCAATACTACTTACAATGTCGTAGCGATAATCATAACGTTCGTTAGCAGTCATGCTATTAAAGAAAGTTAACTCTTCTTGATATTTAGAAATAAGCTCTGTTAATAATTTTCTTGCTTTATCTTTCTTGCCTACTTCATAGTATCCTTGAGCAAAGGGCTCAACGATAGTATAATATTCAAAGTATTTAACCGGCATTTTCTCCATTGCTAAATCAATTATTTTTTCAGCTTTTTGATTTTTACCTTCAATAATCAAAGCCTCCATTAGTCTAGCCATGTTGGTTCTGTAAGTAATACCATTTCTTCTGGTCTCAGGATCGTGATAGATTTCAGGACTACCGCTATTTCCCCAATACCATTTGGTAACAATGTCATACATTTTATCAGTATCGATAGCTCCCATTTCCATTGGATTAGGTTTGCCTTTTTGAGGAGTTTTAACAGGAACTAGTTTAAAACATAAACCATCTAACTCTAAATAGTCTTTCATCCACAAGTAGTCATCCTCTCCAAAACTTCCTCCGGTAAAATAAATAGGACGTTTCCAATTATTGGTGTTAACGATGTCTAACATCATCAAGCGGTTTTTGTACAACGCATCACCTTTGATTTTAAATTCCATTGTAGGTACAATTGAATCGTAGAATTTAGGGGAAACAACTTTGTTTTTGATGATAGTCTCTTTATCAATAGGGATGAAAACTTTATTAGTTGGGAAATAGTTAATCCATTGGCCACTTCTCATTTGAATTTTAGCTCTTTCATCATCTAAAGATAAAAATTTAATAAAATCATCCAATGAAAGGGAATCTTTAGTACGTTCTAATAAGAAACTGTAATCGCGATTACTTCCTTTGTATTGATCTCTTGTAAAAGAAATTGGCACCGGATCTGAATTATATGCTTTTCTTTTCATTTGGTCAATGTACCAATCTGTCATGAATAAACTAGTGTTTACAATTCTAACGTCGGTACGATACCCTTCAATTTCTTGCGCATACCATAAAGGGAATGTGTCATTGTCTCCGATAGTAAATAGGATGGCATTTTCGTCACATGAATCTAAGTACGCTTTTGCCATAGCAATAGCTGTATAGCGATTACTTCTGTCGTGGTCGTCCCAGTTTTCTTTTGCCATCAAAAGTGGAGAAGTTAAGAAACAAACGGCCAAAACTGAAGGAACTATAACTTTTGGACTTAGATATTTTTTTAATCCGTCATATAGTGAGTAAGCTCCAAAAGCCATCCACATTGCAAATACATAAAATGAGCCTACTAAGGCATAATCACGTTCTCTAGGCTCAAAAGGTCTTTCATTAAGATAGATCTTTAAAGCTAAGCCTGTGAAAAGGAATAAAGCTAATAAAACATAAAAACTTTTAAGATCTTTTTTGGCATGATAAATCATTCCGATTAATGCTAAGATAAGAGGTAGGAAATAATAAGTGTTTCTTCCTTTGTTGTTTAGCATGTCAGAAGTTAAGTTTTTCTGTGAACCAAGCCTTGCAGAATCTACTATAGGAATTCCGCTGATCCAGTTTCCGTCTAAATCATCACCACGCCATTGTTTGTCGTTTTGTCTTCCGGTGAAGTTCCACATTAGATAGCGCCAATACATGTGACCAAATTGATATTGGAACATGAATTTGATATTATTAAAGAAACTTGGCTTTTCAACAATTAAATATTCGCCATATCCTTTAAGAAACTTATCATAGTCGTCTAAATCAAATTTTCCTTGACTAAAACCACTTCTAAACTCAGCAACCACTTCAACTAATTCTTGTTCGTCAGCATATTCCGGTTTGATTCTAAAATCAAGAGGTTCTGTAAACATCATGTAGTTTACATTGTGTTCACTACTCCACATTCTAGGTAAGAATGCTTTGTGATTATCATCAGTATTTTGAACAGAATTGATGTAGTTGTTTGTAATTACATATTTTCCGGTTTTGTAGTCTCTTTCGTAGTTAGGTTTTCCGTCTAAATATGGGGTGTTTTCATCAAGTCCTGAATAGGTATCAGAAAATTGTGGTCCGTAGAACAGCTTTTGTTCACCATATTGCTCACGGTTATAATACGCTAAAACTTCAGCCGCATCTGATGGTTTATTTTCGTTAATCGGAGGATTAGCATTGGCACGAATAGGTAACATCATCCAAGTTGAAAATCCAATCAAGATGAAAAGAGTGCATAATAAAATCGTGTTGTAAAGAATAAAGCCCTTCTTTTGAGTATATCTTAAGCCGAAGAAGAATACAGCCAAAATAGCTAAAAAGGCAAAAACAGTACCTGAGTTGAACGGCATACCTAAACTATTGACCATGAAAATTTCTGTTTTTCCGAAGAAAGCCAAAGTGTATGGTAAAAGAAGTTTGAATATGAAAAGTAAGATTGCAACAATAACAATATTGGCAATGATAAAACTTTTTGTAGTAACGTTTTTGTATTTTTTGAAGAAATAAAGAAATCCGATAGAAGGCAAAGTTAATAATGCCATAAAGTGAACACCAAAAGAAAGTCCAATAATTAATGAAATTAATAATAACCAACGATTTCCTCTTGGAGTGTCAATGTCTTGTTCCCAACGCAAGCCAAGCCAAAACAGAATTGCAATTAAGAAAGAAGCCATAGCATAAACTTCTGCTTCAACAGCATTAAACCAAAAACTGTCTGAGAAGGTATAAGCTAAAGAGGCTATGAATGAGCCACCTAAAATCATGATATAACTTGAATCGCTGTCATCTTCTTTTATAAATATTCTTTTCATTAATAAGGTTAATGACCAAAACATAAATAAAATGGTAAATGCACTAGAAAAAACAGACATCATGTTTACCATTAATGCAACTTGAGTTGGGCTGCCGGCAAACATGGCAAAAAATGCACCTAACATTTGAAATAACGGAGCTCCGGGTGGGTGACCTACTTCTAGTTTAGCAGAAGTTGTGATATATTCACCACAGTCCCAAAAACTCATAGAAGGTTCAACAGTTAAAGAATAGGTGGTTAATGCAATTGCAAAGGAAACCCATCCAAGGATAGTATTCCATTTCTTAAAATTGAATGAACTCATAGAGATTGTTTTAACGTCGCTTATAAACTTTTACAAAGAAACTATTTTTTTGCTTAAAGAAAAGCCAAAAAAAAATTTTTAATATTTTTTTTGAAAAAATTTGCAGGGATAAAAAAATGTACTACATTTGCACTCGCAATGACAAAGTTGCTTGGGAATTGGCCCATGGTGTAATGGTAACACTCCGGTTTTTGGTACCGTCATTCAAGGTTCGAGTCCTTGTGGGCCAACAAAAAAACTCTGATAGAAATATCGGAGTTTTTTTATGCTTTTTTGTAAAAAAAAGAAACTCAGCCTAAGCTGAGTTTTGAGTGTTATATTTTAAAAGTAACTACAGGTCTTTTTGCGTGGTTGACTAAATCTTCGCTAATACTGCCGTTAAAAAAGTGAGAGATGCCTTTTCTTCCGTGAGTGCTCATTCCTATTAAGTCTGCATTGACTTCTTTGGCGAAATGTAGGATGCCTTTCTCTACATTGATATCGTTGTAGATATGGGTAGAAAACTTATGGATTTTGAAGTTGGATGCAAATTCATCCATTATCTTTTGAGCAACGCGAGTAGATTTAAAGTTGTTAGGAGTGTTGATGGTTAGTAGGTGGAGATGTGCGTTGAATTCATTAGCAAATTGAACTACTTTTTCAAAAGGTTTTTTAATCTCGTCTGAAAAGTCAGAAGCGAAAACAAAATGATCAATAGCGAATGCAGGATCGTCCTTTTTGATTATTAAAACGGGGGTTGTGGAATTTCGGACTACTTTTTCTGCGTTAGATCCAATGAACATTTCCTGAAAACCGCTTGCGCCATGTGATCCCATTACTATTAGGTCTGCATTGTGGATTTCTGCATTTTTGACAATACCTGTAAAGGCCATTTCAAATTGCATGATTTTTGATATTTTCGTATCTTTTAAATAAGGAGCATCCATTAAAGCGTCTAATTTTGCTTCTGCGGCATTTTTAAACAGCATTAATTCAGGTATTTCGTGAGATGTTGAAATAGCATCATTGCCAGATGTAGGAAGTTCCAACATGTGTATTAAGAAAATTTCGCCGTTGTTTTTTTGAGCAATCTGTGCCGCTACTTTTAATGCGTATTCGGCATGTTGGGAAAAATCGGTTGGGACTAAAATTCGTTTCATAAAGTACGTTTTATAAGGTTGGATGTAAAAAATTACATAATAAAGTTAGTAAATATGTATCAAATCTACAATTTTTTTTTAATTAAAAAAATATCCTTATATTTGCTGCAAATTATTTATTACTAGTTAAATAATGAGGCACGCACAGCGTGCCTCTTTTTATAAAATATGAGTTTTAAAGAAAGAGTTCAGCATTTATTAGAAACGGCATTAAATGAGCGTTCAGACTTGTTTTTAATTGATTTGAAAATAGGGGAAGGAAATAAGATAAATGTTGTGATAGATGGAGATAATGGTGTAAATTTGCAAGACTGCATAGATGTAAGTAGAGCAATTGAACATAATCTTGACCGTGAAGAAGAAGATTTTTCGCTTGAGGTGGCTTCTGCCGGAGCTTCTAGTCCGTTACAGTTGGTGAGGCAATACAGAAAGAACCTAGGAAGAAAGTTGAAAGTGAAGATGAATTCGGGGGAAGTTTTAGAAGCAGATATAACTGCTGCTAGCGATGACAACATTACCTTGGAGTGGAAAACCCGAGAGCCTAAGAAGATAGGTAAAGGGAAAGAAACAGTTATAAAACAAGAGGTGCTGCCTTATAGTGAAATTAAAGAAGCAACAGTTATAATATCATTTTAAAAAAAAACACAAATAAGTTGACATGGAGAATATTGCGTTAATTGAGTCGTTTTCAGAGTTTAAAGATAATAAGCTCATCGATAGAGTTACCTTAATGGCAATCTTGGAAGATGTGTTTCGCAATGCATTAAAGAAAAAATACGGTTCTGACGATAATTTTGATATTATTATTAATCCGGATAAAGGAGATATGGAAATCTGGAGAAACAGAACGGTTGTAGAAGATGGTGAGGTAGAGGATTCAAATTCTGAAATTTCTCTTTCTGAAGCGCGCAAAATTGAACCTGATTTTGAAGTTGGTGAAGAAGTATCAGAAGAAGTGAAATTAATTGATTTAGGAAGAAGAGCAATTTTAGCTTTACGCCAAAACCTAATATCTAAAATTCATGAACACGATAATACAAATCTTTACAAACAGTTTAAAGATTTAATTGGTGATATTTATACCGCTGAAGTTCATCATGTGCGACCTAAAATGGTTGTTTTGATGGATGATGAAGGAAATGAAATTGTGTTGCCAAAAGAAAAACAAATTCCAAACGATTATTTCAAAAAAGGAGATAATGTGAGAGGGATTATTGAATCGGTTGAATTAAAAGGAAATAAACCTCAAATCTTAATGTCGAGAACTTCTCCGGATTTCTTAGAGAAATTGTTTGAGCAAGAAATTCCTGAGGTGTTTGATGGTTTAATCAATGTTAAAAAAGTAGTTCGAATTCCTGGTGAAAAAGCAAAAGTAGCGGTAGATTCTTATGATGACAGAATTGATCCGGTAGGAGCTTGTGTGGGGATGAAAGGTTCTCGTATTCATGGAATTGTACGTGAGTTAGGAAATGAAAATATTGATGTGATTAATTTTACCACAAACCCGCAATTATATATTACCAGAGCATTGAGCCCGGCTAAAGTTTCTTCGGTTAAAATAGATGAAGCAAATAAAAAAGCAGAAGTGTTCTTGAAAATTGAAGAAGTGTCTAAAGCTATTGGTAAAGGAGGATATAATATTCGATTAGCTAGTATGCTTACAGGATTTGATATTGATGTTATTCGCGAAGGAGTTGAAGAAGTGGATGATGTAGAATTAAGAGAATTCTCAGACGAAATTGAAGCTTGGGTAATTGAAGAATTTGAAAAAATCGGTTTAGATACTGCAAGAAGTGTACTGGAACAAGATGTGCATGATCTAGTAAGAAGAACAGATTTAGAAGAGGAAACAATCTTAGATGTATTTAGAATTTTAAAAGAAGAATTGGAAGACTAAATCTCTAAAATATATTTACACTGCTAAACACAACACAAACTAGAATTTAGAAAAATTAAAAACATTATATGTCTGATAAAAGAGTTATAAGAATCAACAAAGTTTTAAGGGAATTAAACATTTCTCTTGATAGAGCTGTGGACTTTTTGAAAGAGAAAGGGCATGAAATTGAATCAAGTCCAAATGCCAAGGTCTCTCAAGAGGAATATGATGTCTTATGTCAACAGTTTTCTGCAGATAAAGGCAAGAAAGAAGCTTCTATGGAAGTAGGAGAGGAAAAAAGAAAAGAGAAAGAAGCTTTAAAGCGCGAGTTGGAGAAAGAATTAGAACTAAAACGTCAGCAAGAAGAAAAGTTAAGACAAGAGCAAGAGATTATTAAAGCAAAGGCTATTGTTACGGCTCCGAAAGCTGTTGGTAAAATAGATTTGAATCCAACGAAACAAGAAGAGAAAGCAGAAGAAGTTGTTGAACAAAAGATTGAAGAAGTAGCTAAACCTGAAGAACCTAAAGTTGTTGAGGAAGTGGCTCCGAAAGAGATAGCTCCTAAAGAAGAGCAAATTCAAGTTCAAAAAACAGAAGAAAAGGTAACTCCTAAGTTAGTTAAAGAGGTTAAAGAAGTAAAAGTTGAAAAGAAAGATGAAGGCTTGATAATTGAAGATGAAAAAATTCAAACGCAATATCAAAAGCTTTCGGGAGCAACGTTTACCGGACAAAAAATCGATTTGTCTCAGTTTGAAAAGCCTAAAAAGAAAAAAGAAGAGAAAAAAGACTTCAAAAAAGGCAATCACAATAACTCAAATAATAACCAAGGAAATAATAATCAAGGACAGAATAATAACAATAACGCAAATAAGAAAGAGGTTGGCGGAGATAAAAACAAACGTAAGCGTATTGTAAAACCTGTTCAAGGACAAAATAACCAAGGAGGAAATAATAACCAACAAGGGGCTAAAAAAGATTTCGGTAGAGATCGTTTTAATAAAGGTAAAAAACCGGTAATCCAAAAAGTTGAGCCGACAGAAGAAGAGGTTAAAAACCAAATTAAAGAAACGCTTGAGAGATTACAAGGTAAAGGGAATAAATCTAAAGCAGCTAAATATCGTAAGGACAAACGTGAGACTCACCGTCAGCGTTTAGATGAAGAGCAACAACAACAAGATCTAGAAAGCAAAATATTAAAAGTAACAGAATTTGTTACTGTAGGTGAAATTGCTACGATGATGGATGTGCCAATTACTAAAGTGATCGGAACTTGTATGTCGTTAGGAATCATGGTAACCATGAACCAAAGATTAGATGCTGAAACACTTTCTATTGTTGCAGATGAGTTTGGTTACGAAGTTGAGTTTATTACAACAGATATTGAAGAAGCTGCTGAAGAGATTCAAGATAGCCCGGAAGATTTACAAGAGCGTGCTCCTATTGTTACGGTGATGGGACACGTTGATCACGGTAAAACATCATTCTTGGATTATGTTCGTAAAACGAATGTAATTGCAGGTGAGTCAGGAGGTATTACACAGCATATTGGTGCCTATTCAGTGAAATTAGATGATGGTCATAGAATTACGTTCTTAGATACTCCGGGTCACGAGGCCTTCACGGCAATGCGTGCTCGTGGTGCTCAGGTGACGGATATCGCTATTATCGTGATTGCTGCGGATGATGACATCATGCCACAAACAAAAGAGGCAATTAGTCATGCACAAGCAGCTGGAGTTCCAATGGTTTTTGCAATTAATAAAGTGGATAAACCAACGGCTAATCCTGAGAAGATTAAAGAGAAATTAGCAGCTATGAACTTGTTAGTAGAAGAGTGGGGTGGTAAGTACCAATCACATGATATCTCTGCTAAATCAGGTTTAGGAGTTAAAGAATTATTAGAGAAAGTTTTATTAGAAGCTGAGCTTTTAGAGTTAAAAGCAAATCCGGATAGATTGGCTCAAGGAACTGTTGTAGAAGCACAGTTGGATAAAGGTAGAGGTTATGTAACTACTATCTTGGTTCAGAATGGTACTTTGAAAATCGGAGATTATGTTTTAGCAGGGAAACACCATGGTAAAATTCGTGCGATGTTTGATGAGCGAGGGCATAACATCAAAGAAGCAGGTCCATCAACTCCGGTTTCAGTTTTAGGATTGGATGGAGCGCCTACTGCAGGTGATAAGTTTGTAGTGTATGAAGATGAAAGAGAAGCAAAACAAATAGCAGCAAAACGTACGCAATTAATGCGTGAGCAATCGGTTCGTACGCAAAAACACATTACGTTGGCAGAAATTGGTCGTCGTATTGCATTAGGTCAATTTAAAGAATTAAATATTATTCTTAAAGGTGATGTGGATGGATCAGTAGAAGCATTGTCAGACTCATTCTCTAAATTGTCTACAGACGAAATCCAAATCAATATTATTCACAAAGGTGTTGGGGCTATTACTGAATCGGATGTATTGTTAGCTTCAGCTTCAGATGCAATTATTATCGGATTTAATGTTCGCCCTCAGGGAAGTGCAAAAGCATTGGCTGAGAAAGAAGAGATTGATATCCGTAATTATTCAATCATCTATGCGGCAATTGATGATGTTAAAGATGCAATGGAAGGAATGTTGTCTCCGGAATTAAAAGAAGAGGTAACAGGTACAGCCGAAGTTAGAGAATTGTTCAAAATTTCTAAAGTAGGTACCATCGCAGGTTGTATGGTCACAGATGGTAAAGTGTTTAGAAACTCTAAGATACGTTTGATTAGAGAAGGTGTAGTAATTTATACTGGAGAATTGGCAGCTTTAAAACGTTTTAAAGACGACGTTAAAGAAGTGTCTAAAGGGTATGATTGTGGTATGCAGATTAAAAACTACAACGATTTGAAAGAATACGATATTATTGAAGCTTTCCAAGAAGTGGAAGTGAAGAAAAAATTGAAATAATTTTCTTTCGAAAAATAGAAAAGCCGAAATCTTAGATTTCGGCTTTTTTTATGAATAATACAATTTTTTTTAAAAAATCTATTTTCCTGGTTTGATTAAAAGAGCTGTAGGATATTTCTTTTTTATTTCTAATAAAGCTCTTTCTGCATGAAGGCGAGATTTATAGTTTCCGACATAAACTTTATAGGTTGGATTAGTATAAATGATAGTACCTTCAATGTCTCTAAAATCTCTTTTAAAGGCAATTAACTGATTATTTGCTTCTAAGCTGTTTCCGTAGAAAATTTGTATCTTATAGCTGTCATTTATTGCTAAATTTGCATTGATTTTAGCTTTTTCATTCAATAAGAATGAAAATTTTTCATCTTGACTTAGAATGGTTTTTGATTCTTGAGCATGCATTCCTATAGAAATAAAAAAGGAAAAAACAGATAGTTTTGCTATAGTGTTAAAGGCTAATTTTCTCATTTTGAATATGGATTTAAAGCAAAAATACAATTTATCTTATTATTCGATAATGATAGAGTTATTTAGAATAAATATAAATTGCATTTTAAGACAAAATTAAGGTTTTTATAATAGTTCGAATGTCGTATTTTTGTCGGAGTTTAAAATAAAGCATGGTGGTAGAGCTACTAAAAATGTTCTAAAATCATGCCAAAAATGACACGATAATCATAATAAATATGAAAAAGGTGGGTAACCATAAATCATTTTCAAAGATTTTCTTCAGTTTAGCGCTAACGCTATCTTTTTCTTTATCTGTATTCTCTCAAGATGCTGCTCCGGAAGCTGCTGCAGGTGCAGGAGACCCGGCAAAAGGTAAAGAGTTGTTTAATACCAATTGTGCTGCTTGTCATAAATTAGACAAAAAGTCTACAGGTCCGGCTTTAAGAGGTGTGGCTGATAAATATGACAAAGAGTGGATTTACAAATGGGTTCACAATAGTGCTGAGTTAATCAAGGCAGGCGATGCTCAAGCAGTAAAAGTATTTGAAGAAAACGGAAAAGTGCCAATGACGGCTTTTCCTCAGTTATCAACACAAGATATTGATAACATTTTGGCGTATACGTCACAGCCTGCGGAAACTAAAACGGAAACAACATCGACTCCTGTGGGAGGAGATCAGACTCAAGAAGCTTCGGGGATTTCAAATGAGGTTATTTTAGGGGCTTTAACTTTGGTATTGGCAATGCTTGTTGTGATGTTGTTGTTGGTAAACAATGTCTTGAGAAGAATTGCTAAAGCTAACGGGATTGAAGTTGTGTCTGAAAAATCGTTGCCTTTATGGAAAGCATTTGCTAAAAATCAGTTTTTAGTATTAGTTTCTGTGATTGTTTTCTTGTTAGTTGCTGCTTATTTTGCTTATGGGTATTTAATGCAAGTGGGTGTGGATCAAGGGTATGCTCCGGTTCAGCCTATTCATTACTCTCATAAAATTCACGCTGGTGATAATGGTATTGATTGTAAATACTGTCACTCTTCGGCAAGAGTTAGTAAGACTTCTGGAATTCCTTCTTTGAATGTTTGTATGAACTGTCACAAGAATATTAGTGAAGTTGCAGAATCAACTGCTACTCCAGAGCATTCTAAAGCGTTCTACGATGAGCAAATTCAAAAATTGTATGCTGCTGTAGGTTGGGATCCGGCTAAACAGACGTATACAGGAAAAACTCAGCCTGTGAAGTGGGTTAGAATTCATAATCTTCCTGATTTTGTTTATTTTAATCACTCACAACACGTAACTGTAGCGGGTGTTGAATGTCAAAAATGTCACGGTCCTGTTGAAACTTATGAAGTTATGGAGCAATTTGCGCCGTTAACAATGGGATGGTGTGTTAACTGTCACAGAGAAACTAATGTGAAGGTGGAAGATAATGAATATTATAAAAAGATTCATGAAGAGCTTTCTAAAAAGTATGGTGTTGACAAGTTGACGGCAGCTCAAATGGGAGGATTAGAATGTGGTAAATGTCACTATTAATAAATTAATTTAAGAAGCTAATATCAATATATAATATGGCATCAAACAAAAAATACTGGAAAAGTGTTGAAGAGCTAAATGAAAACAGCTCTATTGTTGAGACGCTAAGAAACAATGAGTTTGTAGAGCAAATCCCTGTGGATGAATTTCTTGGTAACAAAGAAGGTTTGTCTACTGCAAATACAACTCGTCGTGACTTTTTAAAATACGTAGGTTTTAGTACGGCTGCAGCTTCTTTAGCTGCTTGTGAAGGACCTGTTGTAAAATCGATTCCTTATGTGATTCAACCGGAAGAAATTATCCCTGGTGTAGCAGATTATTATGCTACAACCGTGGCTGATGGTTTTGATTTTGCTAATATTTTAATCAAAACACGTGAAGGTCGTCCAATTAAAGTTGAGAACAATAAATTAGATGGAGCTATTTCTGGTGCAAATGCCAGAGTTCATGCATCTGTTTTATCTTTGTACGATAGTTTACGTTTGAAACAACCTAGGATTGCTGGTAAAGATGCAACTTGGGCTGAAGTAACTTCAAAAATAAAAGTAAGTTTAGATGAGGCTAATGAAAAGGGAGGTAGTGTAGTGTTTTTAACTTCTACAACAGCTAGCCCTTCTACAGAAGCTTTATTGGCTGAATTAAAAGCTAAATATCCAACTGTAAAACAAGTAGTATATGATGCTGTTTCTGATTCAAATGCTTTAGATGCTTTTGAAACTGTTTATGGTGTTAGAGGTTTTGCGGGTTATGATTTTTCTAAAGCAGATGTTATCGTTTCTGTAGGTGCTGATTTCTTAGGAGATTGGCAAGGTGGTGGATATGATGCTGGTTATGCTAAAGGAAGAATTCCTAAAAACGGAAAGATGTCTAAGCATATCCAAATCGAGGCAAATATGTCTTTAGCTGGTGCAAATGCAGACAAGCGTATTCCGTTAACAATAGCGCAACAAAAACAAGCTTTGGTTGAATTGTATAGTGTTGTTGTGGGTGGTGCTAGTTCCGGGTTGAAGAGTGTGGAAGTGGCTAAAGCTGCTCAGCAATTAAAAGCAGCCGGATCTAAAGGTGTAGTGGTTACTGGTTTAGATGATTTGGATGCTCAATTGTTAGTATTGGCTATTAATGCTGCAATTTCTTCTGAAGCTTTTAATCCAAGTGCTGCTAAATTAATTAGAAAAGGTAACGCTAAAGAAGTTGCTCAATTAGTAGCCGATATGAAAGCAGGTTCGGTACACACATTGATTATGAATGGGGTGAATCCTGTGTATACTTTAGCTAATGCTAAAGACTTTGCTGAAGGTCTTAAAAAAGTAAAATTATCAGTAGCGTTTTCTTTAAAAGAAGATGAAACGTCTACTTTAACAACTATAGCTGCAGCAGCTCCACATTATTTAGAATCTTGGGGAGATGTTTCTTTAGTGAGAGGTCACTATAGTATTATGCAGCCAACTATTCGTCCATTGTTTGATACAAAACAATTCCAAGAAGTAGTATTAAGCTTATTAGGCAATAGTGCATCATATTATGATTATTTAAAAGGTTTTGCTAGTACTCAATTAGCTGGTAAATCTTGGAATCAAACAGTTCATGATGGTTTTGCTCAAACTGAAGTTGCGCCATTAACGGCTGCTTCTTTTGATGTATCTTCTTCTGTTTCTAAATTAGCATCAGCTAAATCTTCAGGATTGGAATTAGTATTGTATACTAAAACCGGAATGGGTGATGGGCAGCAAGCTAATAATCCATGGTTGCAAGAGTTTCCGGATCCAATTACAAGAGTTTCTTGGGATAACTATGTGACAGTTTCTAAAAAAGATGCTGAAAAACTAGGGTTAGAGAACTGGAATGTTGCTAACGGAGGTTTAAATGGTAGCTATGTAACTTTAAAAGTTGGAGCTGCTACTTTAACAAAAGTTCCTGTAGTAATTCAACCAGGTCAAGCGGTTGGAACTGTAGGTTTAGCTTTTGGTTATGGTAAAACGGCAGGTCTGAAAGAAGATATGCAAGTAGGTGTTAATGCTTACGCTTTATATTTAAACGCTAATGCTGTTCAAAATGTTGCTATAACTAAAGAGGATGGAGAGCATGAATTTGCTTGCGTTCAGTTACAAAAAACATTGATGGGTAGAGGTGATATTATTAAGGAAACTACTTTAGAGATTTTCAATACTAAAGATGCTGAAGTTTGGAATCCGGTTCCAATGGTTTCTTTAGATCATAAAGAAGTGGCTTCTACAGAAGTTGACCTTTGGGAATCTTTTGATAGAAGTATAGCGCATCACTTTAATTTATCAATTGACTTAAATGCTTGTACAGGTTGTGGTGCTTGTGTGATTGCTTGTCATGCTGAAAACAACGTTCCTGTAGTAGGTAAGTCTGAAGTAAGAAGAAGTCGTGATATGCACTGGTTGCGTATTGATAGATACTATTCTTCTCAAGATACTTTTGAAGGTGATGTTGAATTAAAAGAAAGTGCATCCGGATTAATGAATTCGATTGATACATTCACAGGAATGGAAGATCCTTCAGAAAATCCGCAAGTAGCTTTCCAACCGGTAATGTGTCAACACTGTAATCACGCTCCTTGTGAAACAGTTTGTCCTGTTGCTGCAACTTCTCACGGTAGAGAAGGTCAAAACCACATGGCTTATAACCGTTGTGTAGGTACTCGTTACTGTGCAAACAACTGTCCATATAAAGTACGTCGTTTCAACTGGTTCTTGTACAACAAGAATAGTGAATTTGATTACCACATGAATGATGATTTAGGTCGTATGGTATTGAATCCAGACGTTAACGTGCGTTCTCGTGGGGTGATGGAAAAATGTTCTATGTGTATCCAAATGACACAAGCTTCTAAATTGAAAGCAAAACGTGAAGGAAGATCTGTTAAAGATGAGGAATTCCAAACAGCTTGTTCTGCAGCTTGTTCTAGTGGTGCAATGGTATTTGGAGATGTAAACGATAAAGAAAGTGAAGTAGCTAAATTAGCTGAAGATGCAAGAATGTATCACTTACTAGAGCATATCGGTACTAAACCAAATGTATTCTATCACGTAAAAGTTAGAAACGAAAAATAATTATTAATTAACAGAAACAATATAAAGGATTATGTCGTCTCATTACGAAGCACCCATTAGAAAACCTTTAGTGGTAGGAAATAAATCTTATCACGATGTTACGGTAGACGTTGCTAAACCTGTAGAAGGTCGTGCAAATAAGCAATGGTGGATTGTATTTTCGATAGCATTTGCTGCTTTCTTATACGGTTTAGGCTGTATGATCTATACAGTATCTACTGGTATTGGTACTTGGGGTTTAAATAAAACAATTGGCTGGGCTTGGGATATCACCAACTTCGTTTGGTGGGTAGGTATTGGTCACGCCGGAACACTTATCTCTGCGGTATTATTATTATTCCGTCAAAAATGGAGAATGGCCATTAACCGTTCTGCAGAAGCAATGACGATTTTCTCGGTAATGCAGGCAGGTTTATTCCCAATCATCCACATGGGACGTCCATGGTTAGGATACTGGGTATTACCAATTCCGAACCAATTTGGTTCATTATGGGTTAACTTTAACTCTCCATTATTATGGGACGTATTTGCGATCTCTACTTATTTATCAGTATCATTGGTTTTCTGGTGGACTGGTTTATTACCTGACTTCGCTATGCTTCGTGATAGAGCTGTTACTCCTTTTACAAAAAGAATTTATTCTACATTATCATTCGGTTGGAGTGGTAGAGCAAAAGACTGGCAACGTTTTGAAGAGGTTTCTCTTGTATTAGCTGGTTTGGCAACTCCACTTGTACTTTCTGTACACACAATCGTATCTTTTGACTTCGCAACGTCGGTAATTCCTGGTTGGCATACAACTATCTTACCTCCTTATTTCGTTGCCGGAGCGATTTTCTCAGGATTCGCAATGGTGCAAACTTTGTTAATCATTATGAGAAAAGTATCTCAATTAGAAGACTACATTACATTGCAACATATTGAGTTAATGAACTTGGTTGTTATGATTACAGGATCAATTGTTGGTACTGCTTATATTACTGAGTTATTTGTAGCTTGGTATTCTGGAGTAGAGTATGAACAATATGCATTCTTAAATAGAGCAACTGGTCCTTACTGGTGGTCTTACTGGTGTATGATGACTTTTAACGTAATTTCTCCACAGGTAATGTGGTTCAAGAAAATTAGAACGAGTATTGCTGCTTCATTCGTTATTTCAATTGTAGTTAACGTTGGAATGTGGTTTGAGCGTTTCGTAATCATCGTTACATCATTACACAGAGATTATTTGCCATCTTCATGGACAATGTTCCAACCGACTTTTGTTGATGCTGGTATTTATATCGGAACTATTGGATTCTTCTTTGTATTATTCTTGTTATATTCAAGAAGTTTCCCTGTAATTGCACAAGCTGAAGTTAAGACTATCTTGAAATCATCAGGTGACAATTATAAAAGAGAGAGAGAATTAAACGGTCATAATCATTCTGATAATCATTAATATCATGAGTAATAAAGTTATACACGCTATATATAATGATGATGATGTGTTAATGGATGCTGTTAAACAAACAAGAGCAGCTCATCATCATATTGAAGAGGTTTATACGCCTTTTCCTGTACACGGTTTAGATAAAGCTATGGGACTTGCTCCTACACGTATCGCGATTGCTGCATTTATTTATGGATTAATTGGACTTTCTGTTTATACAAGTTTGATTAATTATGTAATGATTAATGATTGGCCTCAAGATATTGGTGGTAAACCTAGTTTTAGTTTTATTGATAATTTACCGGCTTTTGTGCCTATTATGTTTGAAGGAACTGTATTCTTCGCGGCTCACTTAATGGTTATTACTTTTTACATGAGAAGTAAATTATGGCCTTTTAAACAAGCAGAAAATCCAGATGTAAGAACTACTGATGATCATTTCTTAATGGAAGTTGGAGTTCATGGAAATGAAGATGAGTTAGTTTCTTTCTTACAAGGGACAGGTGCAGTTGAAGTAAAAGTAATTGAAAAGCATTAACAAGTATGAAAAGCTTATATAAAATTGTAGCTGTAGTTGGTCTGTCAATTGTTGCAACTTCTTGTTTCAACAAAAATAAGCCTAACTATCAATTTTTTCCAAACATGTATGAAGCGGTTCCTTATGAAACCTATTCAGAACATGATGTTTTTAAAGGAGGTAAAGAAGGACAGTTACCGGCAGAAGGGACTATCAAAAGAGGTTTTGTTCCTTACGAAATTCCTAATACACCTGAAGGTTATGCTTTAGCTAAAGCTACCTTGAAATCACCTTTAGATTCTCTTTCTCGTAATCCGGAGAATGGTAAAGCATTATTCAATATTTATTGTGCAATTTGCCACGGAGAAAAAGGAGACGGTAAAGGAAACTTAGTGAAAAGAGAGAAATTCCTTGGAGTACCTAACTATAAAGATAGAGAAATTACAGAAGGAAGTATTTATCACGTAATAACGTATGGATTAAACTCTATGGGTTCGCATGCTAATCAATTGTCTCAACAAGAGAGATGGCAAGTTGTTGATTACGTTTTAAAACTAAGATCAGAATTATAATTGTAAAACACTTTTGAAAATAATTGATATGTACACGTTTTCAAGTAAATTAAAAACTTTTTCTTTGATTTTGATGGTGATTGGAGCTATTGGAATTGGAGTTGGTTTTTGGAGTGCACCAAAGACTATAGAAGAAGTTGAAACTATTTTATCAGAGAATAGCCATGGTCATCACGATCAAGCTGCCTCTCATGACGCACACGCTGCGCACGATGCTCATGCTAACCATGACGCTCATGCAGATGCTGCTCATCAAGAACATGTAAACCATGTTTTCCACCAATTGCAAAACAAACCTTGGGCTGCATTCTATGTTGCTTGTATTTTCTTCATGTTGTTGAGTGTTGGTGCTTTAGCATTTTATGCTATTCAACAAGTAGCACAGGCAGGTTGGTCACCAATTTTATTCCGTGTTATGGAAGGGATTAGTGCTTACTTATTACCTGGTTCTATTATTTTCTTCTTAGTTTTAGTTCTTTCGGGTGTTCATATGAATCACTTATTTGTATGGATGGATCCTGAAGTTGTAGCACACGATCACTTAATTCAAGGGAAATCTGGATACTTAAACGTAACATTCTTCTTAATTAGAGCTGTATTGTTCTTAGGTGTTTGGAACTTATACAGAATATTTGCTAGAAAAAATTCGATTGCTCAAGATGAAAACGAAGGAAATTCTTTTTATAAAAAGAATTTCAAATTATCAGCATCATTTTTAGTATTCTTTATTGTTTCTGAGTCTATGATGTCTTGGGATTGGATTATGTCTGTAGACCCTCACTGGTATAGTACATTATTTGGATGGTATGTTTTTGCTAGCTTCTTTGTTAGCGGTATTACTGCTATCGCTTTGATTACAATCTATTTAAAATCTAAAGGTTATTTAGAGCAAGTTAATACAAGCCACATTCATGACTTAGCTAAGTTTATGTTTGGTATTAGTATTTTCTGGACATACTTATGGTTCTCTCAATTCATGTTAATTTGGTATTCTGATATTCCAGAAGAGGTTACTTACTTCGTAACACGAATTGAACACTATAAATTACCATTCTTTGGTATGTTGGCTATGAACTTTATTTTCCCATTATTAATTCTTATCAATACAGATTTCAAACGTTTGTCTTGGATAGTGGTAATGGCTGGTATAGTTATTCTTTCAGGACACTATATTGATTTCTTCAATATGATTATGCCTGCTACAGTTGGTGATCAATGGTTCATTGGTTTACCTGAAATCAGTTCAGTTTTATTCTTCTTAGGATTATTTATCTTCGTGGTATTTACTGCATTGACTAAAGCTCCGCTTGTAGCTAAAGGAAATCCATTAATGGAAGAAAGTAAACATTTTCATTATTAATATTTAAAGAATAAACAAATGACAGGTTTATTGGTATTTATTATTTTAGTTTTAGTCGGGGTTGCTATTTGGCAATTAACTAAAATATTTGATTTAACTCAAATTGGTGCAACCAATGACTCTGAGGTTGCAAACGATAGAGATAATAGTGTTAACGGATATTTGATGTTTGCATTCGTTGGGTTTATATATTTATTTACTATCTATTCAATTTATGCATGGGGACATTTAGTTTTAGGAACTCCTGCATCTGAACATGGTCCTGACTATGATAACTTAATGACTATTTCATTGGTTATTATTTTTATTGTACAAACAATTACTCAGTTCTTATTGCATTACTTTGCTTTTAAATATAGAGGAAAAGAAGGGCAAAAAGCATTATACTTTGCTGATAATAGCAAATTAGAAGCTATTTGGACTGTAATTCCTGTTGTAGTTCTTGCTGGACTTATTTTATACGGATTGTATACTTGGAATAACATTATGTTCTACGACAATGAAGAAGACGTAATGTATGTTGAAGTATATGCAAAACAATTCGCTTGGGAAGTAAGATACTCTGGAGAAGATAATACTTTAGGTAAAGCTAATGTTCGTTACATTGAAGGTATCAACACTATGGGAGTTGATTTAGCTGATCCGTCTGCTCAAGATGATAAAGTGACTAATGAATTACATTTACCAAAAGGTAAAAAAGTAGTTTTCAAGTTCCGTTCACAAGACGTATTACACTCTGCTTATATGCCTCACTTCAGAGCACAAATGAACTGTGTTCCTGGTATGATTACTCAGTTTACTTTTGTGCCAACTGTAACTACAGCTGATATGAGAGAAGATGAGAAAATCAAAACAGATGTAGCTAAAATTAATGAAATTAGAGCTAAGAAAAGTAAAGAACTTGAAGCAAAAGGAGAATCTGCGTTAGAGCCATATACATTTGATTATTTATTATTGTGTAACAAAATTTGTGGAGCTTCTCACTATAACATGCAAATGAAGATTGTAGTTGAAACTCCAGAGGAATTCAAAGCTTGGTTAGCTGAAAAGCCAACTTTAGCATCACAATGGAAAGAAGCAAATGCTCCTGCTGAAACTCCAGCTCCGGAAGTAATGGAAACTGTAGTAGATACTACTAAAGTTTTAGCTCAAAATTTAAATTAATTATAATATAAGAATTATAAGATTATGTCAGCACTAGAACACGGTCATCACAAAGAAACGTTCATAACAAAATATATATTTAGTTACGATCATAAGATGATTGCTAAGCAATATTTGATTACTGGTATGGTAATGGGTATTGTAGGTATTTTGTTATCTATTTTATTCCGTATGCAAATTGCTTGGCCTGAAGAATCATTTGGAATTTTTAAATTTTTATTAGGCGAAAAATTTGCTCCGGGTGGAGTAATGCGTCAAGATATTTATTTAGCATTAGTTACTATTCACGGTACAATCATGGTTTTCTTCGTGTTAACTGCTGGTTTAAGTGGTACATTCAGTAACTTATTATTGCCTTTACAAATTGGAGCGAGAGATATGGCTTCTGGATTTATGAATATGCTTTCATACTGGTTGTTCTTCCTTTCTTCAGTAATTATGTTAGGTTCATTATTTGTTGAGTCAGGTCCTGCAGCAGCTGGTTGGACAATTTATCCTCCTTTAAGTGCATTACCTCAGGCTATTCCAGGTTCGGGTTTAGGTATGACTCTATGGTTAGTGTCAATGGTATTTTTCATGGTTTCTTCTTTAATGGGATCTTTGAACTATATTGTTACAGTAATCAACTTGAGAACTGAAGGAATGACAATGACTAGATTGCCTTTGACTGTTTGGACTTTATTCGTTACAGCTATCATCGGTGTGGTTTCATTCCCGGTTTTAGTATCTGCAGCTTTATTATTAGTATTCGATAGAAGTTTTGGTACTTCTTTCTATTTATCTGATATCTTTATCTCTGGTGAAGTTTTACATTACCAAGGAGGTTCTCCGGTATTGTTTGAGCACTTATTCTGGTTCTTAGGTCACCCGGAGGTATATATCGTATTATTACCGGCTTTAGGTATTACTTCTGAAATTATTGCAACAAATTCAAGAAAACCAATCTTTGGTTACCGCGCGATGATTGCTTCAGTATTAGCTATTGCTTTCTTATCAACAATCGTATGGGGTCACCACATGTTCGTATCAGGTATGAATCCTTTCTTAGGTTCTGTGTTTACGTTCACGACTTTATTGATTGCTATTCCTTCTGCAGTAAAAGCATTTAACTATATTACGACTCTTTGGAAAGGTAACTTGCAAATGAATCCGGCAATGTTGTTCTCTATCGGTTTGGTGTCAACATTCATTACTGGTGGTTTAACAGGTATCATTTTAGGAGATAGTACATTAGATATCAACGTTCACGATACATATTTCGTAGTGGCTCACTTCCACTTAGTAATGGGTATCTCTGCACTTTACGGTTTCTTTGCCGGTGTTTACCACTGGTTCCCTAAAATGTACGGGCGTATGATGAACAAAAACTTGGGTTATGCTCACTTCTGGGTAACTGCTGTTTGTGCTTACGGAGTTTTCTTCCCAATGCACTTCATCGGTATGGCAGGTTTACCACGTCGTTATTATACAAACTCTGCTTTCCCATTGTTTGATGAACTAGCAGATGTTAACGTTTTAATTACTGTATTTGCTATTGTAGGTTCTATTTTCCAAGTTGTTTTCTTCTGGAATTTCTTCTACAGTATGTTCTACGGTAAAAAAGCTACTCAGAATCCATGGAGATCTAATACATTAGAATGGACTACTCCTGTTGAGCACGTTCATGGTAACTGGCCAGGTGAATTACCTACAGTACACCGTTGGGCTTATGATTATAGCAAACCGGGTCAAGAAGAAGATTTTGTACCACAAAATGTTCCAATGAAAGACGGTGAAAAAGAATTACATCACTAAATTCATATAGCGTTAATAAAGAAACCTTTCCAGTCGGAAAGGTTTTTTGTTTTATATTTGCTTTTATTTGTTGCTATGAACGAAAATTTAGATCCTAACAAGGAGCGCTTTACTCCTCAGGAAATTGATATTGAAAAAGCTTTACGTCCGCTTTCCTTTGATGATTTTGCCGGACAAGATCAGGTATTGGAGAATTTGAAAGTATTTGTTCAGGCAGCCAACTTAAGAGACGAAGCTTTAGATCATACACTCTTTCATGGTCCTCCGGGTTTGGGTAAAACTACTTTGGCTAATATTTTAGCTAATGAACTAGGTGTCGGAATCAAGATAACTTCGGGACCTGTTTTAGATAAGCCTGGTGATTTAGCGGGTTTGTTGACTAATTTAGACGAAAGAGATATTCTTTTTATTGATGAAATACATCGACTAAGTCCTGTTGTAGAAGAATACCTGTATTCGGCTATGGAGGATTATAAGATTGATATTATGATTGAATCGGGACCAAATGCAAGAACGGTTCAAATTAATCTAAACCCTTTTACTTTAGTAGGAGCTACAACGCGTTCAGGATTGCTTACAGCCCCTATGAGAGCTCGTTTTGGGATACAAAGCCGATTACAATATTATAATACAGAGTTGCTAACAACAATTGTTCAACGAAGTTCTTCTATTTTACAAATGCCTATTTCTATGGAAGCGGCTATCGAAATTGCAGGAAGAAGTCGTGGAACACCTCGTATTGCTAATGCATTGTTGCGTAGGGTACGAGATTTTGCTCAAATTAAAGGAAATGGAAAAATAGATATTGAGATTTCTAAATTTGCTTTGAAAGCCCTTAATGTTGATGCCCATGGTTTAGACGAAATGGATAATAAAATTTTGAATACTATTATCGATAAGTTTAAAGGAGGACCAGTTGGTTTAACGACATTGGCAACCGCTGTATCAGAAAGTGGTGAAACAATTGAAGAAGTGTATGAGCCATTTTTAATACAAGAAGGATTTATCATTCGTACACCTCGCGGCAGGGAAGTAACAGAAAAAACATACAAGCATTTAGGTAAAGTTAGAGGTTTTAATCAAGGAGAATTGTTTTAAATTGATTGCAAACAAAGAAAAATATTCAAAATTAATCAAAGCCGAATCGAAAAGACTCGGCTTTTTGTCTTGTGGGATTTCGAAAGCTGATTTTTTAGAAGAAGAAGCCCCTCGTTTGGAAAAATGGCTTTCTGAAAACAGAAATGGCCAAATGAAATACATGGAAAATCACTTCGATAAGCGATTAGATCCTCGTTTGTTGGTTGATGGTGCTAAAAGTGTAATTTCTTTACTTTTGAATTATTATCCCGAGGAAAAACAGCAAAACGATTCATATAAAATTTCAAAATACGCTTATGGCGAAGATTATCACTTTGTTATAAAAAATAAATTAAAAGAATTACTAGATTACATAGAAGCCGAAATAGGAAGAACAGTCTGCGGTCGTTACTTTGTGGATTCGGCTCCGGTTTTAGATAAAGCTTGGGCAGCTAAATCAGGTTTAGGTTGGATAGGTAAAAATGCGAACTTAATTACCAAAGGTGTTGGCTCTTTTTACTTCATTGCAGAACTAATTATCGATTTAGAATTAGAATACGATACGCCTACAACTGATCATTGCGGTACATGTACCGCTTGTATAGATGCTTGTCCTACCGAAGCTATTATTGCTCCTTATGTGGTTGATGGCAGTAAATGCATTTCGTATTTCACTATCGAACTAAAAGAAGAATTACCTGTTGAAATGAAAGGTTCTTTTGATGATTGGATGTTTGGTTGCGATACTTGCCAAGATGTTTGTCCATGGAACCGATTTGCCAAACCGCATCAGGAAAAAGCATTTCAACCTCACTTTGACTTGCTAAATTTGACTAAAAATGATTGGGAAAACCTTAAAAAAGAGTCTTTCAATCAAATTTTTAAAAATTCAGCAGTTAAACGAACCAAGTTCGAAGGACTTGTAAGAAATATTAAATTTTTAAAAGAGTAGGTCTAAAATTTTTTTCTTTCAAAGCTTATTTTAACTTTGTAGGTTCATATAAAACCTATTATATGCATAAAGATACAAAAAGAAGAGAAGCTTTGCTTTACCACGCTAAACCGAAACCAGGTAAAATAGAAGTGGTAGCAACTAAAAAGTATGCAACTCAAAGAGATTTATCATTGGCATATTCGCCAGGTGTTGCAGAGCCTTGTTTAGAAATCAAAAAAGATGTAAATAACGTTTATAAATATACTACTAAAGGAAATTTAGTAGCTGTAATTTCTAACGGTACCGCAGTTCTGGGATTGGGTGATATTGGAGCAGAAGCTTCAAAACCGGTAATGGAAGGAAAAGGATTATTGTTCAAAATTTTCGCAGGCATTGATGTTTTCGATATTGAAGTAGGTACAAAAGACATAGATGAATTCATTCAAACGGTTAAAAATATTGCACCGACATTTGGAGGAATTAACCTTGAAGATATTAAAGCTCCTGAGTCTTTTGAAATTGAAAGAAGATTAATTGAGGAGTTGAACATTCCTGTAATGCACGATGATCAACACGGAACAGCAATTATTTCTTCTGCTGCTTTGTTGAATGCATTAGAATTAGCAGAGAAAGAAATTGACAAGATTAAAATCGTTGTTTCCGGAGCGGGTTCGGCAGCTTTAGCTTGTGCTAACTTATATTTGTTGCTAGGTGTAAAAGCAGAAAACATCTATATGTTTGACAAAGATGGAATGTTGACTGCTGATAGAACGGATTTGTTAGACGTTCAAATGCGCTATGCTAAAGACGGAGGTGCTAAAACATTGGCAGAAGTTATCGTTGGTGCTGATATGTTCTTAGGCTTATCTGTTGGAAATGTGTTGACCTCGGAAATGTTATTGTCGATGAACAATGATCCTATTGTTTTCGCAATGGCAAATCCAACGCCTGAAATTGATTATAATCTTGCGGTTAGTACACGTAAAGATGTAATTATGGCAACCGGTCGTTCTGACTTTCCTAATCAGGTAAATAACGTTTTAGGATTTCCTTATATTTTTAGAGGAGCACTAGATGTCAGAGCGACAAAAATTAATGAAGAAATGAAAATGGCAGCTGTTCATGCTTTGGCTAGTTTAGCTAAAACTCCAGTGCCGGAACAAGTAAATATCGCTTACGGAGAAACCAAATTAACGTTTGGTAGAGATTATTTTATCCCAAAACCTTTTGATCCTCGTTTGATTGCAACTGTGGCTCCGGCTGTGGCAAGAGCCGCTATGGAATCGGGTGTCGCACAAATTGAAATTCAAGATTGGGAAAAATACGAAATCGAATTGCTGGAGCGTTTAGGAAATGACAATAAAATGGTTCGTTTGTTAATGAACAGAGCCAAAACAGATCCTAAGAAAGTTGTTTTTGCAGAAGCAGATCAATTAGATGTTTTAAAAGCGGCTCAAATTGTTTATGAAGAAGGAATTGGTATTCCGGTTCTATTAGGAAATAAAGAGATGATTCAGGAATTGAAAGCTGAAATTGGTTTTGATGCTGAAGTATTAATCTTAGACCCGAAAACAAGAGAAGAGGACGAAACTAGAAAACGTTATGCGCAAGCTTTTTGGAAATCACAACAACGCAAAGGAGCTACTTTGTTAGAAGCCGAAAAATGGATGCGCGAGCGTAATTATTTTGGGTTGATGATGGTAAATGAAGGGGAAGCAGATGCATTGCTTACCGGATTTACCAGAAGTTATCCGACGGTTGTGAAACCTGTTATGGAATTGATTCCAAAAGCACCCGGAGTTTCTAAAATTGCAACTACAAATGTGATGATGACTAAACGTGGTCCTTTATTTTTAGCAGATACAGCTATTAATCCTGATCCGAGTGCTGATGATTTAGCAAGAATTGCATTAATGACAGCTAAAACCGTTCGAATGTTTGGTATGGAGCCAATTATTGCTATGGTTTCTTTTTCAAACTTTGGTTCGTCATCAAAAGAAAGTGCTAAGAAAATTAGAGATGCAGTAGCATATTTGCATAAAAATCATCCGGAATTGATTGTGGATGGTGAAATTCAAACTGATTTTGCTTTAAATTCGGATATGTTGAAAAGCAAATTTCCATTCTCTAAATTAGCAGATAAAAAAGTAAATACCTTAATTTTTCCCAACCTAGACTCGGCAAATATCACATACAAATTGTTAAAAGAATTGAACGAAGCTGATTCTATCGGACCTATAGTTTTAGGCTTGGACAAACCCGTTCACATTTTTCAATTAGGTGCAAGTGTTGAAGAAATGGTAAATATGGCGGCTGTTGCTGTGGTAGATGCTCAGGAAAAAGGAAAGAAAAATAAACAAATAGAAAAGTAATAGATAATGATAACCCACATACAAGGAAAATTAGTCGAAAAAACACCTACAGATGTCGTTATTGACTGTAATGGAGTGGGTTATCTTATTAATATTTCACTTCATACTTTTTCATTATTACCGGATTCTGAAAACTTAAAGTTATTTACTTTCTTACAGATAAAAGAAGATGCACATACGCTTTATGGATTTGTAGAAAAGCAAGAACGAGAATTGTTTAAATTGTTATTATCGGTTTCAGGAGTTGGAGCGAGTACAGCAAGAACCATGTTGTCTTCTATTCCGCCTACAAATATAATTCAAGCTATAGCTTCTAATGATGTAGCAACAATTCAAGGAATAAAAGGAATTGGAGCTAAAACAGCTCAACGAATTATTCTGGATTTAAAAGAAAAAGTGTTAAAAGTATACAATTTAGATGATGTTTCTGTTGTGGTAGGCAATACAAACAAAGAAGAAGCGTTATCTGCATTAGAAGTTTTAGGCTTTGCTAGAAAAGCTGCCGAAAAAGTTTTAGATAAAATTGTTAGAGAAACCCCAAATGCCTCTGTAGAACAATTAATTAAAGAAGCTTTAAAAAATTTGTAATTTGGAACAGAACATTAAAAAAAATTCGCTTAGTAGTATTATTTCTATTTTTAGAATTTTATTCTTATTTGCTCCGGTTATTTCTTTTGCTCAAACAGAAGAACAAGATTCTATTAAAACAGGGTCTGATGTTGGGAGGCTGGAAGTTCCAAATCCAAAGAGTATAGTAGAGGCATATACTTACGATCCGGTTACCGATCGCTATATTTATACGCGAACTTTTGATGGATTTAATATCAACTATCCTTTGGTTTTAACACGTGAGCAATATCAGGAGTTGGTATTGAGAGAACAAATGCGTGAATATTATCAGCAAAAATCATCAGCACTTGATGGGAAAAAAGAAGGTAGCGAAGAAGCTAAAAAAGATTTATTACCAAGGTATTATGTAAATTCAAAATTTTTTGAAACGATTTTTGGTAGTAATACCATTGATATTAAGCCAACAGGTTCTGTTGAAATAGATCTGGGAGTCCGCTTTACAAAACAAGACAATCCCGCTCTTTCTCCAAGAAATAGAAAAACTACAACTTTTGATTTCAATCAACGAATAGGGGTAGGCTTGCAAGGAAAAGTAGGAACGCGATTAAATGTAAACGTAAATTATGATACCCAATCAACGTTTGCATTCCAAAATTTAATTAAACTTGAATATGGCTCTAACGAAGATGATATTCTGCAAAAACTGGAAGTAGGAAATGTCTCTTTTCCGTTGTCCAATTCATTAATTAGGGGAGCGCAGAGTTTATTTGGGGTGAAAGCGCAATTCCAATTTGGAAAAACTACCGTAACAGGGGTGTTTTCTGAACAAAAATCTCAAACAAAAACCGTTACGTCACAAGGAGGAGGAACAGTGCAGGAGTTTAGTTTCTTTGCCTTAGAATATGATGCTAACCGTCACTTCTTTTTATCGCAATATTTTCGTGATAAATATGATGAATCACTAAAAAATTATCCGAATATTCTAAGTCGTGTGCAAATTACACGTATTGAAGTTTGGGTTACCAATAAGCAAAATCGAGTTAATTCTACCGAAAATAATTTACGTAACATTGTTGCTCTTCAAGATTTAGGAGAAGCTCCTTTGTCTAACCTCGCTCCGCAAGAAGTAGTAGCGATGGATTTAGGAACAAATTCAGGCTTTTTTGGATCAACTGCACCTAATTCGCCTCCTGATAATAAAAACAACCGTTTTAATCCTAATTTAATAGGGAGTAACGATTTGAATTCTAGTATTAGAGATGTTGCAACAGCAAATAACGGATTTAATATCTCAGGAATAGATGAAGGAACGGATTATGCTAAGTTAGAAAATGCAAGAAAATTATCGGCATCAGAATATACTTATCATCCGCAATTAGGCTACATTTCATTGAGTCAGGCATTATCTAATGATGAAGTACTGGCAGTTTCGTATCAGTTTACTGTTGGAGACCAAGTTTATCAAGTGGGAGAGTTCGGAACTGATGGGGTAGATGCAACGAATGTTGATAGTTCAACAGGAGTTTCAGTTCCTAGTTCTCAAGCTTTAATATTGAAAATGTTAAAAAGTAATTTAACATTAGTAACAAATACAGTTTCTTCAGGAAGTTATACGATGCCGGTTTGGAATTTAATGATGAAAAATATTTATCAGATTCCGGGAGCTTATCAATTAGAACAAGAGGATTTCAAGTTGAATATTTTCTACACGGATCCATCCCCATTAAACTATATCACTAAAGCTAGTACTTCAGCACCTGATTTACCGGATGATGTTACAGACACGCCCTTGTTGAGAGTGTTTAATGTAGATCGACTGAATTATACTAATGACCCTCAAGAGGGAGGTGATGGTTTTTTTGACTTTTATCAGGGGATAACAGTAGATGCCCAATACGGAAGAATTATATTTACAACTAAAGAGCCTTTTGGAGAGCATTTATTTGAAAAATTAACTAACTCGGCAGGAGAAGATTATACAAATACGTCAACTTATAACGAAAATCAATCGAAGTATGTTTTCCGTACAATGTATACTAAAACACAGGCCGCTTCTTTACAAGAGAGTGCTAAAAATAAATTTCAGTTAAAAGGTAGATTTAAGTCAACAGGAGGTGATGGTATCTCAATAGGCGCATATAATGTACCGCAAGGTTCAGTTGTTGTTACAGCGGGAGGAAGAACTTTAGTAGAAGGAGTAGATTATACGGTAAACTATCAGTTAGGTAAAGTCCAAATTTTGGATACATCATTACAAGCTTCTAATACGCCAATTGAAATTTCAGTTGAAAACAATTCGGTATTTGGTCAGCAAACAAAAAGATTCTATGGTGTTAATGTAGAACACCGTTTCAATAAAGACTTTATGATTGGAGGAACGTTCTTGAAATTATCGGAGCGACCATACACTAACAAGTCAAATTATGGACAGGAATCCGTTAATAATACAATTATAGGGTTCAATACTAATTTCTCAACAGAGGTTCCGTTTTTAACTCGATTGGTAAATAAGTTGCCAAATATAGATACTGATGTTCCGTCAAATGTATCTTTTAGAGGAGAAGTAGCATATTTAATGCCTGATGCCTCTAAAGCGGATCAATTTAATGGTGAACCAACAACATACGTAGATGATTTTGAAGGTTCGCAATCTACCATTGATTTGCGTACAGCAACAAGTTGGACTTTGGCAAGTGTACCGTTAGAAGGTAATTTTGACGGAGATCCAACAGATAATGAATCTGCTACAGATGATATCCATATCGGAGATAAAAGAGCTCATTTAACATGGTATACTATTGATCCGGTTTTCTATACACAAACTCCGGGAGGAATAACTCAGAATGATTTGTCGCTAAATAGAACAAGGAGGATTTATATGAGCGAGCTTTATCCTAATACAGATATCGCTCAAGGACAAAGTAATGTTGTAAATACACTTGATTTAACCTATTTCCCTAAAGAAAGAGGGCAATATAATTTTAACTCTACTATTGCTCCAAATGGAGGAATATTTTCTGATACGGATGCTCCGGATAATTGGGGAGGAATTATGAGGGCTATTTCAACTACAAACTTTGAACAGTCTAATGTTGAGTATATTCAGTTTTGGATGTTGGATCCTTACTATAATAATGGTGAAGAAGGAGATTATGTAGATCAAACGAATATAGGGAAGCTTGTGATAAATTTAGGAGAGATTTCAGAAGATATTTTGAAAGACGGCAGAAAACAATATGAAAACGGATTGCCGGAAGCGGGCTCTTTAACCCCAACTATTCAAACTGATTGGGGGCAAATTCCTACGTCTCAATCTCTAATATATGCTTTTGATACAAATGAAGCTAATAGAAATGTACAAGACGCTGGTTTTGATGGAATGCTTGATGCGGAAGAGGCATTGAAATTTCCGGAGTATGCAGGTTTTAGTGATCCGGCAGGAGATAATTATCAGTTTTACTTGAGCGCAACAGGAGATGTTGTTAATCGTTACAAAAGTTATAATGGTTTTCAAGGGAATTCACCGGTTAACGTCACAGATGCAAACAGAGGAAATACAACTTACCCGGATGTAGAGGATGTGAATCGTGATAATACGATGAATACAATTAATGCTTATTTTAAATTCGAAGTACCTATACAGTATTATCCTCCGACAGAAGATGGTGTTACGATTGGTCAGAATTATGTAGTTGATGCGCGTATTGATAATAGTATTGCTTTGACAAATGGGCAAACAGGGAGAGCTCGCTGGATTTTGTATAAAATACCTATTCAAGATTTAATTACAGATTCAAACAATAAAGTCGGAAATATAGAAGATTTACGTTCCATCCGTTTCATGAGAATGTATTTGACAGGGTTTAAAGACGAAATAACACTTCGTTTCGGAGCTTTAGATTTAGTAAGAGGAGAATGGAGAAGATATACAAGTTCATTAGACGCTACAGATCCAGATATGGATGATGATGATACCGGTTTTGATGTAGTATCAGTAAATATACAAGAAAACACCAATCGCTATCCTATTCCTTATGTATCACCACCTGGTGTTACAAGAGAGCAATTATATAATAACAATACGGTTATTAATCAAAATGAACAATCGCTGTCTCTAAGAGTTTACGATAAATTAGGAGGATATACAAACGGTTTACAAAAAGGAGATTCGAGAGCTGTTTTTAAAAATGTAAGTGTAGATATGCGTCAATATAAAAAGTTACGTATGTTTTTACATGCCGAAGCATTGCCTACACCTCCGGAAACAACACCATTGTTGGACGATCAAATGATTGCCTTCATTCGTTTTGGTAATGATTTTACTGATAATTTCTACCAAGTTGAAATTCCGTTAAAAGTTACGGCTCAAAATGCTGTAACGGCTGAGGATATTTGGCCAACGGATAATGAAATTGAATTGGCACTTTCTCTTTTAACAGCTTTAAAATCTAAAAAAATAACGAATGAATTAGGTTCGCCTGATGTCAATGGAATTTATTTCTTGAACGAGCAAGATTTAGGTAGTTCAAGTAGTAAATTAAAATTAGGTATAAAAGGAAATCCTAACTTTGGGTTAGTTCGAACTTTAATGATTGGTCTAAAGAATGGAAGTACAGATAACATTAGAGGGGAAGTTTGGTTTAATGAACTTAGACTTTCTGATATGGACAACAAAGGAGGATATGCCGCTGTAGCCAATTTAGATTCTAATTTAGCAGATTTCGCCAATGTTTCAGCAACTACCAGAGTTAGTACAATTGGCTTTGGAGGAATTGAAGAAGGTCCAAATGAGCGAAGTAGAGAAGATACATTTCAGTATGATTTAGTAACAAATATCAACTTAGGTCAATTGCTACCTAAGAAATGGGGTATTAGTTTACCTTTTAATTACGGAGTAGGGGAAACAACAATCACTCCTAAATATGATCCATATTATCAGGATATTGAATTAGATCAGTTGTTGGACATAACAACAGATCCTGATCAGAAAGCAAATATTAAGAACAGAGCAATAGATTATACGAAAAGGACAAGTATAAATTTTATTGGAGTTAAGAAAAATCGAGCGCCGGAACAGAAACAGCATTTTTATGATGTTGAAAACGTAACACTTTCTTATTCATATAATGAAACGAATCATCACGATTATGAAGTAGAAAGTCTCCTTGATCAGCAAAATAAAAGTTCAGTTGACTATGCTTATTCATTCAAACCTGCAACTTTTGAACCATTCAAAAAATCGCAAAAATTAAAGAAAAACGGATATTATAAAATGTTATCTGATTTGAATTTTAACTTGTTGCCAACTAACATATCCTTTAGTTCAAATATTACCAGACAATATAATAGACAGCAATATCGATTAGTTGAAGTTCAAGGATTAGGTTTAGATCCTTTGTATAGAAGAAATTATTTTTTCAATTATAATTACGGATTCAATTATAACCTTACAAAATCGTTGAAAGCTAATTTTACAGCTTCACGTAGCAATATTGTTCGTAATTATTTAAATAACGGAATTTCAGATAATACTTTAGATATTTGGGATAATTATTGGGATATTGGAGATCCTAATCAATTTAATCAACAAGTTCAAGTTAACTACGATTTACCTATTGATAAATTACCGATTTTTAGTTTCATAAAATCAACGTATAGTTACACAGGAAATTATAATTGGCAAAGATCATCAGATGCTTTCTCAACTGTTACTACAGAAGCAGGAGAAGTTTATCAATTAGGAAATACTATTCAGAATTCTAATACACATAACTTTAAAACAGCTTTTAACATGGATGTTTTCTATCGTTATGTAGGGTTAACTGGGAAGAAGAAAAAGAAAGGTGTTCAGGCAAAACCAGGAGCGGCTCCTCTTCCGGGACAAAAGATAACAGCCTCTGCTAAAGCAAATGATACCAAAGACGGTAATATATTTATCAATGGATTAAAAGGAGTATTGACAAGTATAAAAAATATTCAAGTCAATTATAACGAAACGAATGGTACTGTACTACCGGGATACATGCAAGGACTAGGTTTCTTTGGTTCTTCAAGACCTGGCTTAGGCTTTGTTTTCGGTAGTCAGTCAGACGTTCGATATGAAGCAGCAAGAAGAGGTTGGTTGACGGATTATCCTGATTTTAACCAAAGTTTCACTCAGGTTACTAATAAACAACTGAATGTTACGGCGCAAATGGAATTGTTCCCGGATCTGAAAATCGATATTACAGGAGAAAGAATGTATTCTGATAATTTTTCAGAGCAATATGATGTAACTAACGGACAGTATAATTCACGTTCTCCTTATAATTATGGAAATTTTAGTATATCTACAATTTTAATCAAAACTTCATTTACGCAAAGTGATATCAATTTTTCTCAGGCATTTCAAGACTTTAGAGATAATCGACTTGTTGTGGCCAATAGGTTAGCGGAGAAATATTATGGAACGACAGCTTTTCCGACTGATGCGCAGGGATATCCGGTAGGTTTTGGAAAAAATAGCCAACAAGTATTATTGCCGGCTTTTATTGCGGCTTATTCAGGTTCTGATGCTTCTGGAATTTCTACGGGTATTTTTAGAGATATTCCATTGCCAAATTGGAACGTGAAGTATACAGGATTGATGCGTTATAAATGGTTTAAAGATAAATTTAAGCGTTTCTCTTTACAACATGGTTACAGAGCAAGTTATAATATTAATTCATATACATCAAACTTAAATAGTTCTCCGGTTGATGCAAATGGTAACTTTTATGCGGAAAAGATTATGTCAAATATTAATTTGTCGGAGCAGTTTAATCCATTGATGAGGGTAGATTTTGAGATGAAAAATTCCGTTCGAATTTTGGCGGAAATGAAGAAAGATAGAACTTTGAACTTGAGTTTTGACAATAACTTATTGACAGAAGTAAGCGGGAACGAATATACTATTGGACTAGGATATCGAATCAAAGACGTTAAAATTAACTCTGCTTTGGCTAATAATAATCAAGGCTTGATAAAAAGTGACATCAATATCAAAACAGATTTGTCTTTGCGAAAAAATAATACCATTGTTCGTTATTTGGATTATGATAATAATGAATTGGTGGGAGGACAAGACATGTGGTCATTAAAAGTTACAGCAGATTATTCGTTCAGTAAAAATTTCACAACAATTTTTTACTATGATCATCAATTTACTAATGCTGTTATCTCTACATCGTATCCTATTACCAATATAAGAGCCGGATTCACTTTAAGATATAGCTTTGGTAACTAATTTTTTACAAGAATCTTTATCAATGCCATAAAAAGAATAGCTTTTTTGCTGTTTAGATTAAAAAAATAACAAAAAAGCTGTTTTACATTTGAATTTTTACATTTACATTTGTCGTCTAACTAAAATAAATTATAATGAACATTCCAACTAACTTAAAGTACACTAAAGATCACGAATGGGTTCTTATTGAAGGAGATGTTGCAACTGTAGGAATTACAGATTTTGCGCAAAAGGAACTAGGAGATATTGTGTATGTAGAAGTAGAAACACTAGATCAAACTTTGGCTAAAGATGAAGTTTTTGGAACAGTAGAAGCTGTTAAAACGGTATCTGATTTGTTTTTACCATTATCAGGAGAGATTTTTGAATTTAATGAAGGATTGGAAGCAACTCCGGAAACAGTAAATACAGATCCTTATGGAGATGGTTGGATGATTAAAGTAAAGATCAGCGACGCTTCAGAAATAGAACAATTATTGTCAAGCGAAGATTATGCCGCGCTTATCGGGGCGTAATTATTATTTGCTGTTAGCAATTTTTTGGACGATCATAATTGTCTGCTTAAGTCTGATAAATATGAATAGCGTTCAAGTGCAGGTGTGGTCTGTTCCAAATGAAGATAAAATTGTACATTTTTTATTTTATTTTTTCTTCGTATGGTTTTGGTACAAAGCAAATACTAAAATAGCGCTTATGAAAATTGTTCTTTCAGCTATTGTTTTTGGCATAATTATTGAAGTATTTCAAGGAGTATTTACTGTTAGTCGACAAGCAGATTTGTTAGATGTTTTAGCAAATACTTGTGGGGCAGTAGCTGCGATGTTGATTTTTAAGTACAAACAAAAACGTTTGTCTTAAAAAAATTTTATTTCAATCTTATAATTAACTATATTAGCACCTCAAAATTGAAATTATGGAACTAAAGAAAAATCCTGATGTAGACCCAAAAAGAAATAGTGGACTCTATTTTTTAATTGGATTAACCTCAGTGTTAGCATTGACTTACATTGGCATTGAGATGAAATCTTATGAGAAGATAGAAGAAACTTCAAGTGAGTTTATTACAGATAATAATGTTATAGATGAAGAAGAAGCGGTGATTACATTGCCTCCTGTGCAACGTCTTCCACCACCACCACCACCGGCGCCGGAAGTAATTGAAGTGGTAAAAGACGAGATTAAGTTAGAAGATAAAAAAATAGAAACAACTGAAGTTCAAGAGGATAAGCCTGTTGTTGTTGTTAAAGCTTCAGAAGTTGGAGGAGAAGGAGATAACTTTGACGATATCCCTGATGAGATGCCGTTTGCAGTTATTGAAAACATTCCTGTATTTCCTGGTTGTGAAGGTTTGCCTAAAAACAAGCAGATGGATTGTTTCAACGAGCATATGAACAAACACATTAAGAAGTATTTCACGTATCCGGAAAGAGCAGCGGAAAATGGTTCTCAAGGTACAGTTTCAGTTCAGTTTACAATTGATAAGAGCGGAAATGTTGTAGATATTATGACAAGAGCCAGAGGAGTAAAAGCTGATGCTGATTTATTAGAAAAAGAAGCTAAAAGAATTATTTCTAAGTTGCCTCAATTTACTCCGGGTAAACAAAGAGGGAAACCTGTAAAAGTAAAATATGGTTTGCCAATTACTTTCAGACTTCAATAATTTTTTTAAAGAAAAAATATAAAATGCCATTCCTTTAGGAATGGCATTTTTTTTGGCACAACATTTGTATAATCTTACTAAAATAATGTTAATTCTAATTTATGTATTTATGAAACAAGATGTTGATTTTGGTAAGAAACAAAAATCGGGAGCGATTTTTTTTCAAGTGGGTTTAATCGCAGTAATGGTAATTGTGCTGTTTGCTTTGGAATTTAGATTTCAGAAAGAGTCTCAGAAGCATCAAGAAGAACCTATTGTTATAGGGTTAGAGGAGCTATTTAATATCAATCCAATTAATATTATTAGAGTAGACCAAAGTCAGCCTAAAGAAGTAGCTGTTGTTAAAATGCCTCGTCCGGATGATATGGTAAAGGTAGAAGTGAAAAAAAATGATGTAAAAGTGGAAACGGAGCCAGAGAAAGATAACTCAGAAGAAATGGTTGATAATACGGATGATAGCAATAATTCTAAGGTAGAAGCAAATACGACTCAATCAGTAAGCGGATCCGGGAATTCAAGTGGGCATACGTTTTTAACAGTAGAAGAGTTACCGTCATTTCCCGCATGTAAAGGCTTGCCGAGAAATCAACAAATGCAATGTTTTGAAGAGCAATTACGAAAAGCAGTTTCTAAAAACTTATCTTATCCTGAGGATGATTATGAGTCTGGACGACAAGGAAGAGCGTATGTGAAATTTACAATTAACGAAGAAGGAGAGTTCTCAGATGTAAAAATAATAGAGAGTAAAGGAGCTATGGCTACTAAAGAAATGAATAAGGCTGCTGAAAGGGCAGTTAAAAAATTAAAAAAAATCAATCCGGCTAAGCAAGGTAATACCCCGGTTAAAGTGAAGTATACCTTGCCTGTTACATTCAGAATTCAATAATTGATGAAATAATGTTTCAAAAAGAATCCCGATTGTTCGGGATTTTTTTATTTTTACCTCAAATATAATCTCGGTTATGGATATTAAGCAATATTTAGACTCTACTTATTTAAAAACAGCTGATCAGGCAGGTATTTCTGTTGATGAAAATGCAAAAGTGGTTGAAAAAGCAATTCAAGAAGCAATTGATGAAAATTTCAAACTGATTATGATTCGTCCTGAATTTGTTGCTACAGCTAGAAAAATGATTCGTGAAGCCAATTCAAAAGTGACAATAGGAACAGTTATCGATTTTCCTAAAGGAGCGCAATCACTTGAATTTAAATTAGCAGAAGCACGGCAAGCAGTTAATGATGGAGTAGACGACTTGGATTTTGTGGTAGATTATGAGGCCTATAAGCGAGGGGAAATAGACTTGGTTAAAAGCCAAGTTTTGGCTTGTACTAATTTTGGTTTAGAGAATGGTAAAATTGTAAAGTGGATTATAGAAATTGCTGCTTTGAATGAGCATCAAATAGTTCAGCTTTCAGTTTTGATTAAAAATATTGTTGTAGCACATTTTAAAGAAAGTGACTATGAAAATGTATTTGTGAAATCTTCAACAGGATTTTATCCGACTCAAAACGGGGCGCCAAATGGGGCAACAGTTCCGGCTATAAAATTAATGATTGAAAATTCGTTTCCTTTACCGGTAAAAGCAGCTGGAGGTGTAAGAACTTACGAAGAAGCTGTGGAAATGATAAAATTAGGTGTGAAACGAATTGGAACATCAGCAGCAAAAACAATTGCAGATGGAGGTGTTTCTGAAGCCGGATATTAATTCAAGTAAAAAAAACTAATGAGAAAAATCTTCTATCTTTTAACATTTGTCTCTTTTGTAGTTTCGGCTCAAAAAGTAGAGAGAAATGAACAACCGCCTGTTTTTGAACAATGTAAAACTGTAGACCAAAGTCAAATGGAATCTTGTTTTTATAACACAATTCAAGATTTTGTTTTCAATAATTTAAAAGTTCCTCAAAGTACGCAAGACCGAAATTTCAAAGGAAATGTTTTTGTTCTTTTTGAAGTAGATACTACAGGAACCATCAAACCCCTGTATATTGAAGCGGTAGATGAAGAACTGAAAAAAGCTACGGAAGATGTTTTTAAGCAATTGCCAAAACCTGAACCGGCTACTTATTCCGGTAAAAAAGTATATGCAAAATATACTGTAAAAATAACAATTCCATTAGAAAAACCTAAACCATACGGAGTTCAAGAAGATAAAGGTGCACAAGATAGAACTAATTCTCAATTGATTGATAATGGTAAAGAATTAGCAGAATTCGAGAATGTAGAAAAAAGTTATAAAGAATTTGAAAATCTGCAATTTAAGAGTGATCTGAATATTCCGTTTACGCATTTGAATTATATGAATTTTGATGCGTTAATGAATCAAGTTGGAGCGAACAATCATACTGCGGTTAAACCTTATTCTTATGCTGAAGTGGCAAAATATTATGATTTTGAAACAGTGTATAAAAGTTTATTGAAAGACAAAAGTACTTGGTGGGGGAGAAAATTGTGGAATGAAAATTTAGTAGCTATTCAAGGAGAGGGCTATTGGTTTACATTAAATCCGGTTCTTGATTTGCGTTTAGGTAAAGACACTAAAAGCGAAGCTTCTAATACTTTCGTAAACACTCGTGGTGTTCAGGTTCAAGGAGGGTTAGGGAAACAATTAACATTTTCGGCATCGGTTTATGAAAGTCAAGGTCGTTTTGCGGATTATTACAATGCCTATGCAGAAAGTATAGCACCTTCAGGAGGAAATCCCGCGATCATACCGGGAATTGGTATAGCAAAACGTTTTAAAGAAGATGCCTATGATTTTCCTATGGCAGAAGCTAATATTAAATATAAACCAAGCGAATTTATTGATCTGCAGTTAGGTTATGGAAGAAATTTTATTGGCGACGGGTATCGTTCGTTATTGCAAAGCGACGCTGTAAGTCCATATCCTTTTTTTAAGATCAATACTACTTTTTGGAAGATAAAGTATACCAATACTTATATGTGGCTAAAAGACGTTCGCCCGGATGCAACAGTTGATGGGACGTATACTACTAAATATATGGCGAGTCATTATTTGAGTTATAATGTGTCTAAGCGTTTAAATATTGGGCTATTTGAAAATGTGGTTTGGACTAATACAAACGATAGAGGTTTCGATATGAATTTTGTGAATCCGGTTATTTTTTACAGAGCAGTTGAATTTTCATCATCGTCAAAAGCAGGAAATGCTGTATTAGGAGCAACAGCTAAATACAAATGGAACAATCAGGTGAATTTATATGCTCAGTTCTTGTTGGATGAATTTGCAATTAGTGATGTAAAAGCAGGTGATAATAGTTGGAGAAATAAATTTGGTTACCAAATAGGAGCCAAATATTATGATGCGTTCAAAGTGAAAAACTTAACACTTCAAATAGAATATAACCAAGTGCGACCTTATGTGTACTCGCATAGTAATCCGGTAACCAATTATGCACACAACAATATTAGTATGGGGCATCAATGGGGAGCAAATTTCAGAGAATTAATCGGGATAGCTCGTTATTTTAAAGGAAGATTGTATGGTGAAGCTAAGCTAATTTACGGGCAAAGAGGTTTTGATTACGATACAGCAACGGATTCTTATAATTATGGAGGAAATATTTTCTTAAGTTATGATGAAAATCGTCCGTATGATAAAGGGGTTACTATTGCTCAAGGAAATAAAACCAATGTTATGATAGGTGATTTGCAGGTAGGTTATATTGTGAATCCGGCATCTAATTTAAAAGTATTTGGAATGTTTATGTACCGAAGCTTTGATCCGAAAGTAGAAACAGCTTCGACTATGAAAAATACGACTACTTGGTTCTCAGTTGGTTTAAGAAGTGATCTGTTTAATTGGTATTTTGATTATTAATATTGTTTTTTAACGTTAAAAACCGCTGTTAGTAAAGAATCTTCTTTGTATCTTTGCGCGCAAATAAAAAATAATCTTTTTTAAAATTGAATTCTTTGAGTACTTCAGTTGCTAAACCATCATTCTTTTCAAGCTTTCTGGCTATTACTAAGGCTCGTTTGGCAATTAGTGTTGTTTTTTCAACCTTAGCGGGTTTTATGTTAGGGGTTGAAGAATGGAATTCAGGTTCTTGGTTAACAATCTTTCTATTGGCGATTGGCGGATATTGTATGGTAGGGGCTTCTAATGTTTTCAATCAAGTTATTGAAAAAGATTTGGATGCTTTAATGGAAAGAACTAAAAACCGACCATTACCGTCAGGTATGATTTCAAAACAAAATGCTTTAATTCTAGGTTTTGCGCTTACAATCATAGGTTTGGTGATTCTATTTATAGTGAATCCTAAAACAGCTATGTTTGGAGCAATCTCTATTTTTATGTATGTAAGTCTATATACACCTTTAAAGACAGTTACGCCGCTTTCTGTTTTTGTAGGAGCCTTTCCGGGAGCCATTCCTTTTATGTTAGGTTGGGTAGCGGCTACAGGCCATTTCGGAATAGAAGCAGGTACATTATTTATTATTCAGTTCTTTTGGCAATTTCCGCATTTTTGGGCTATAGGATGGTTCTTGTATGAGGATTATGAAAAAGCAGGATTTTATATGTTGCCAACGGGTAAAAAAGATAAGAAAACAGCATTGCAAACCATTTTGTATACTTTTTGGACAATTACAGCATCGGTAATTCCAGCTTTTGGTTTTACAGGTAAATTGCATTTGTCTATTGCTGCTGCGGTAATTGTGGTGTTATTGGGATTCTGGATGTTGTTTTATGCGTTTAAGCTGTATAAGGAGATGGATGCTAAGGCAGCTAGGAAATTAATGCTGGTAAGTGTTTCTTATATTTCTTTGCTGCAAATAATTTACGTTATAGATAAATTTATTCGTTAATAATGGGAAGTAATAATACATATAAAGAAAACGAAGCAAAAAAAGGAAAAACCTATAAAATGTTATTGGTTTTTGCAATGATTAGTATTGTAATGGTTTTTGCCGGACTTACAAGTGCTTTTGTAGTCAGTAAATCTAGACCCGATTGGTTGAAAGATTTCGCTTTGCCAACGGTGTTTTTCTATAGTACAGCAACTTTAATGTTGAGTAGCGTTACCTTTTGGATGGCAAAAAGAATGGTGAAGAAAGGAAATAACTCCGGTGGAATGATTTTCTTATTGGTTACTCTAGCTCTAGGATTGCTGTTCATTGTTTTACAATTTAAAGGCTTTAATGAATTGTATGAACAAGGTTTAGTGCCTGTTGGAGAAACTGGATCAGTAACTATTTCTTTCTTGTACGCTTTTGTGGTAATGCACATTGCTCACCTTTCCGGAGGGTTGATTTCATTACTTATTGTAATTTATAATCATTTTAAACAAAAATACAGTCCTTCTCAAATCCTTGGTATTGAACTAAGTGCGATATACTGGCATTTTATGGATTTTATTTGGGTGTATTTGTTTTTATTTTTCTACTTTTACAAATAGAAAAAAAATAATAAATTTGGGAACTTTTTAACAATTTAATTTAATATGGGAGCGACAGTTACAACAAATGAACACGCTTTGTTAGACGGAGGACCAGGACCATTAGGGGCTACCTATGGTAAGATGATGATGTGGTTTTTAATCTTATCTGATGCCTTAACGTTTTCTGGATTCCTAGCCGCATATGGTTTTTCAAGATTTAAATTCATTGAAACTTGGCCTATAGCCGATGAAGTGTTTACACACTTTCCTTTTTTACACGGAGTAGACGCTCCTATGTATTACGTTGCATTGATGACGTTTATTCTTATCTTTTCGTCTGTAACAATGGTGTTGGCTGTTGATGCTGGTCACCACTTAAAAAAGAATAAGGTAGCTTTCTATATGTTGTTGACTATTGTAGGAGGTTTTATTTTCTTAGGTTCTCAAGCTTGGGAATGGAAAAATTTCATCAAAGGTGAATACGGTGCTTTAGAAACAAGAGGAGGTTCAATTCTTCAATTTGTAGATAAAGAAGGAAAAAGAGTAGCTTTAGCTGAATTTGCAAAAGTATTACCGGAAGAAAGAGAAACTTTAACACGTGACAAAGGAGTTTGGTTCATGGGTGGAAGTTCTGTTCCGTCATTCTCAGTAGCTGAAGTTGTTGAAGGGTTCAAAACAAATCCAGATATTTTTATTCGTTCAGAATATATTAATAAAGATAAAAAGAAAATAGTTCTTTCAAGAGAAGAGTCTTTAAAACGTATCGAAGATGCTAAGTATGTAGTTGAAGGAGCAGGTTTAGTTCGTAACGAGTACGGACATAAATTATTTGCTGATTTCTTCTTCTTCATTACAGGTTTCCACGGTTTCCACGTATTTTCAGGAGTAGTTATCAATATCATTATTTTCTTTAATGTATTATTAGGTACTTACGAAAAGAGAAGAAGCTATGAAATGGTTGAGAAAGTTGGATTATACTGGCACTTTGTCGATTTAGTGTGGGTATTCGTATTTACATTCTTCTACTTGGTTTAATTTTAGAAAAGATATTATCATGGCACACGCACACGAATCAAATACAAAAAGAATCTGGACAGTATTCGGAATATTATCTGTAGTTACAACAGTTGAAGTAGCTTTAGGTATCATGAAACCAGAAGCTTTACACATGACTTCAGTATTAGGAACTAGTCCGTTAAACTGGATTTTCATCATCTTAACGTTAGTAAAAGCATACTATATCATGTGGGCTTTCATGCACTTAGAAGGTGAAAAAGCAAGCTTCCGTTGGTCAATTGTTGGTCCGCTTGTATTCTTAATTTTATACCTATGTTTTATTTTATTGGTGGAGGGTTCTTACGTTCATCATGTATATAAAACAGGTCACTTAGAATGGATATTCTAATAAAAATTTTCATATAGTTAAAATCCCGCTTTACGCGGGATTTTTTATTATTTTTGTCAAGTATTTTAAAAAGATTTCAGAGCGTTTGCTTTTGAATGAAATTTCATAAATTGATGAATAAAAATAAATTAATTTTAATTGTTCTTTTTGCGTTGCCCATTGTAGCGTATTTGATATTTGCTTCTGCAGAACATAATTCTTTATTCCTTCCTACCATTTCTAAAAATAATCAGGAATTGCCCGATAACTGGGAATCGTTGAGAGGGAAACCTGTTGCTCTAAAAGGAAAAATCACAGTTTTAGGATTTCCTGGAGATAGCATTATGGAAGTTAAAGGAAACCTTTTTAATTTGAATCAAAAAATTTATAATAAGTATTTTGGATTTAAAGACTTTCAAATGGTTATGGTTATGCCAAAAGGAAGTGAAGAGGATTGTAAAGAAATTTTAAGAAAATTGAGTGCGGTAACTGAAGATTTATCAGGTTGGAATTTCGTATTTACCACTCCTGATTCTATTAAACAATATTTTGATACTTTTCATTTTGTTGAAGGATTAGACAATACATCAGGTACACCATCTGTCTTTATTATTGATAAAGAATTGTCTTTGAGAGGTCGAAAAGGGAAAAATAAAAAAGGAGAAGAAGAGTTCAGAGAAAGTTATAATACCGTTTCCGCAGCTGATTTGCACAACGAAATGAGCGATGATGTGAAAATATTACTAAGAGAATATCGTTTGGCTTTGAAACGCAATCACAACCAAAGAAAAGATGAGTTCCGCGATAAAATTTCAGAAGGTGTTGAAACAGGTTTAAACAAATAGTTCATGAAAAATAAATCGTATATAGGAATTTCATTTATCGTTTTGATTTTTGGAATCTGGACTGTAAAAGAAATTAGAGCGCGTTATTTTACACCAGCTGATTTGGTAGAAATTGGTTCGGCGCCCAGTTTTGAATTGACCAATCAAGACGGGAAAAAGATAACAGATAGAGATTATTTAGGAAAGGTATATGTTTTAGAATTCTTCTTTTCGACTTGTCCAACAATTTGTCCAAAGATGAATCAAAATATGTTGAAGATTCAAGATCAGTTTAAGAATAATACTGATTTCGGTATTGTGTCTATCACTATAAATCCCGAAAACGATACGCCTGAAGTTTTAAAAGAACATGCTCGACTTTTAGGAGTCAAACATCCGAATTGGAATTTTTTAACCGGAGACCAAAAGTATGTTTATGAACTAGCAAACAAAGGATTCAATTTATATGCTGCCGAAAACAGTCAGGTAAATGGTGGATTTGAACATTCAGGAATGTTTGCTTTAATTGATAAAAAAGGGAATATTCGTTGTCGAAAAGATCAATTTGGAAATCCTATTTTATATTATGATGGTATAGAGCCGGAAGGAATAGAAGCCATTACAGAAGACATTCAAAAATTATTAAAAGAATAACAATTATATTATGAATAACGCTATAGAAACGAAATATAAAAAGTTAATAGTTGCTTTATCTGTTATTATTCCATTAGCAGTAGCTGTTTTATTTGGAGTAAATCTGAGAAAAATGGGTTTTGATGTAGAGCCTTTATCTTTTTTGCCTCCGATTTATGCGTCTATTAATGGAGTTACAGCTATAGTTTTGATTATCGCGGTTTGGGCTATTAAAAACGGGAATCGTAAATTGCATGAAAACTTAATGAAGTTGGCTATTGCTTGTTCCGTGTCTTTTTTGGTGATGTATGTGGCCTATCACATGACTTCTGATTCTACAAAATATGGAGGAGAAGGACTGTTAAAAGGACTTTATTTCTTTATTCTAATTTCGCATATACTACTTTCCATTGCAATTATACCTTTGGTTTTAGTTACCTATGTAAGGGCTCTGGCAGAACGCTTTGATAAACATAAAAAATTAGCGAAAATTACCTTTCCTATCTGGTTATACGTTGCAGTTACCGGAGTAGTAGTGTATTTAATGATTTCCCCTTATTATGCTCATTAATAAAAAAAGAATGCAGAGTAAAACTCCAAAATACTTAGGAATCCTATTTTTTCTTTTTTCTTTTTTCTTTTCTGCTGCTTCGTATTCACAATGCGCCATGTGTAGAGCAGCCTTAGAAAGTGAAGAAGGAGGCGTGAAAGCAGAGGGAATAAATAACGGAATAGTATACCTAATGGTTATTCCATATATCTTAGTAGCTGCTGCCGGATTTGCTATTTATAAAATTAAGTATAGCAAAAAAGACAAAAAGGAAAATTAATCCATTCCGTCAATTTTAATACTGATTTTTCCTTTGGTCGACAAAAAAGCAATGATAGCTTTATTGGTCAATTCAATTTTTTCAAATTCAAAATCGCCTAAAGTTCCGTTGATGAAAATACCTTTCATAGGGGTATAATTGTTTAGGTAAGGAAGCATATTTTTCTTGCCTTCATCTAAGTTTTCTCGGATAGAGTAGCGGCAATTTTCTTGAATTTTTTTCAAAATAGTACCTTGTGCTAACCAATTGGCCGATTTCAAAAGAACGTTTTTAGTGTTCAGAACATAGTTCAATTGGTCAAAATAAATCTCTTGAGTCACCGGATTATAGTTTGGATAACCGTTTAAGTAAATTTCGCCGTTAATGCTTCCTGATAAACGTAAAGCAATGATGAGCTTGTTGTCTTTTTCCCAAAGATTTACTTCTTCTACAACAACTTTTCGACTTCCTGAAGCAAATTCCTGTCCTTTAAAATTTTTAGTGATTACTTTAGAAGCGCTTTCGTAAGTAGAAACTCCGGCTAATGCTAAATTTACTTGGTCTGGCATTTTGCCGACAGGTTTTAAAACCATTTCTTTTCTGTTGAATTTTTTATCAGGTTTTTGTCCGATCATTGTTTGTAAAGTACATTTCAACCCCATATCCAAATTGATTTTCTTGTTTTTTAACTCGGCTTCCGTTACATATAATTCAATAGGGATTAATGAAAACCAAGTTTCATATCCGTCATGAACTAAAAGAGGCTCACTGATTTTATCTAACGCATCAAACACCTGAGGTTTAAAATCACAAGTGTTGTCAATGGCTTTATCAATTTGTTGCGCAATTGTTTTTTTAAAATAACTCAGTGTAGGGTTGATAAGATATGTGATCGGAATTTTTTTACCGGAAACCAGAATGGTCGGACTTTCATTCCATTTAAAATCTTCAATAGTGGAAGTGGTAGTGAGTTTCCAATTGGTTAAGTGGGCTTTACTTTTCATGGTAAGGATTCCATCCAAATAAATTTCTCGAGTATCATTTAATCCTAAGAAGTCCGTTCCATATTTTACTTTGGTCCAAATTTTTAGCGGAAGCTTAGAAACAATATCGCCATTTTGTTCGTCAAGTGTAATAGGATCAGATTTCCATATTTTTAATTCGCAGTTATCATCTTTCAAAATAGAATCGTTGTAAATCAGTCCTTTTAAGTTTTTATTCAACTGTTTTTCAATGTCTTTTAAAGTGATTTCAACGGGAAGAGCAATAAAAGAAGTTTTATTACTGTAAACCATAGGCGTATTGTCAGAAGGTAAAGGTTTTAGCGCTTCAATTTGTTTTGAAGTACTGCCACAAGAAGTAAAACATAGTAAAACGATTAAAGAAAGTAAAATAAAAAGTAAAAGCGGTTTCATGAGTGAATTTTTGTGTAAAATTAAAATTTTATCGATTTGCTGTAACAAAAAGATTAAAAATCGGTCATATAGTAAAATCACAAGAAATAGATAAGCAAATGCTAAAAAAAATAACATTGTTTTTGTTGGTTCCTTTGGCTTTTCAGGCGCAAACTAAGAAGTGGTCACTTCAGGAATGTGTAGAATATGCTATGGAAAACAATATTAGTATTGAGTCTAGTGGGCTTGATTTAAAGAATTCTGAAATTGATAAAAAAGATGCTTTGGGTAACTTTTTACCGAGTGTGAATGCTTCTGCGTCTCATTCTTGGAATATAGGGTTGAACCAAAATATAACAACAGGTTTGTTAGAGAATCAAACTACTCAATTTACCTCAGCTGGTTTTAATGTTGGTATTGATGTGTTTAAAGGTTTGCAAAACCAAAACAGGTTAAGAAGGTCTAATTTGGCATTGATTGCTTCTAGATATCAACTTACAAAAATGAAAGAAGATGTCGCATTGAATATTGCAAATGCATATTTGCAAATTTTATTCAATAAAGAAAATTTAAAAATTCAGCAAGAGCAATTAAAAATAAATAATGAGCAGTTGTCTAGAACTCAAGAGTTAGTAGATGCAGGAATGGTTCCCAAAGGAGATTTGTTAGATATTCAAGCAACAGTAGCTTCAAATCAAAAAACAATCATTACCGCCGAAAATACTTTATTGATTTCAAAGTTAAGTTTAGCTCAATTACTCAAAATAAAAGATTTCATGAATTTTGATGTTACCGAAGAAGAGTCGGATGTTTTTCAAAGTCCTGTTTTAAACGAATCTTTTGATGTCATTGTTGATAAAGCTAAAGCTGAACGAACTGATTTGAAAATTGCACAGTCTAATTTGGAAATTGCGCAGAAAGATATTGCCATAGCAAGAGGATCATATTATCCTACGATTAGCGGTTTTTATGCTTTCAATACCAGAGCTGCTTATAGCGATAGAGTGATTGGTGTTATGCCCGATGCAACAAACCCTACTTCAGTAATTGGATATGTTGATGGAACAGGGCAAAATGTTTTGCAACAGAATTTTTCTCCGATAATTGGCGGTCCGGCTTCAGTTTGGGATCAATTTAAAGACAATAAGGGGCAAAATTTTGGACTACAAATCAGTGTGCCAATTTTTAATGGATTTTCCGTTCGAAATAATGTGCAAAGATCAAAAGTAGCTTATGAAAAAGCTAAATTAAATTTAGATCAACAAGAATTAGATTTAGAACGAAATGTATTTACAGCTTATACAGATACTAAAGCAGCAAAAGAAACTTATGAAGCTTCTTTAAAGGCATTTGAGGCAAGAAAACTTTCGTATGAATATGCAAGCGAAAGATATGCTATTGGGTTAATGAATGTTTTTGATTTTAATCAAGCTCAAACAGCTTTAGCCAATGCCGAATCGGATGTCTTAAACGCAAAATACGATTACATTTTCAGAACCAAAATTTTAGAGTTTTATTTCGGAATACCTATAATTCAAAACAATTAACCATGTCAAAGAAAACCATTTATATTTTAGTAGCTTCAACTGTAGGCTTAATTATTGTACTTTTAGGCTTAAAGAAAGCAGGTGTTATTGGTCAAAATGAAGATGTTAAAACCGTAGAAATAACAAAAGCCGCTCAAAAAACAATTGTTGAAACCGTTTCAGCAACCGGAAAGATACAGCCGGAAATTGAAGTAAAGATTTCATCGGAAGTATCGGGCGAAATCATAGATCTTCCTATCAAAGAAGGACAACAAGTAAAGAAAGGAGATCTATTGGTTAAAATTAATCCGGATATATATGTTTCCGGAGTAAATCGTACAGCAGCATCTCTTTCTACGACTAAAGCAGGTTTAAATCAGGCTGACGCACAGTTAAAAGAAGCGAAAGCAAACTACGATAGAAATAAAGTATTGTTTGATAAAGGAGTGATATCAAAATCAGAATGGGACAAGATAGTTTCTGCTTATGATGTAGCAGTTGCTAGTAAGCAATCGGCTTATTTTAATGTACAAAGTGCATCGGCTACGTTAACCGAGGCAAAAGATAATTTAGGAAGAACAACCATTTATGCTCCGGCAGACGGAACAATTTCTTTGTTATCAGTTGAGTTAGGAGAGCGTGTTTTAGGAACACAACAAATGGCGGGAACTGAGCTTTTGCGTGTGGCTAACTTAAATAATATGGAAGTTGAAGTGGATGTTAATGAAAATGATATCGTAAAAGTTAGTATTGGAGATTCCGCTAAAATTGAAGTGGATGCTTATTTGAAAAAAGAATTTAAAGGAATTGTGACTAGTATTTCCAATTCGGCAAGTTCTGATTTAACTGCAGATCAAGTGACGAATTTTAAAGTAAAAGTTCGCATTCTGAAAGAATCCTATCAAGACTTACTGGAAGGAAAACAGGAGAATTATTCACCTTTTAGACCCGGTATGACAGCTACAGTGGATATTATAACTAAAAGAAAAGAAAATGTAATTGCAGTACCTATCAGTGCTGTGGTAATTAAAGACGATACGACTTCTGTTAAGAAAGATGTGATGGCTGAATTAGAGAAGAAAGAAGCAAAGCCAACAGCGTCATCTTTTGATAAAAAATACGAGTGTGTTTTTGTGAAATCTAACGGTCAAGCAAAATTAAGAGTAGTGAAAACCGGAATTCAAGACGATTCTAATATTGAAATCGTTTCAGGATTAAAACCGGGCGAAGAAATAATTACAGGACCATATACTGTTGTTTCCAAGGAATTAGTTTCTGGCGATAAAGTGAAGCTGGAAAATGAAGCCGACAAAAAGAAATAATAGCATTTTAAATTTTAGTTTTGGGTTTAGTTAAAGCACGAATTTTTTCGTGCTTTACTTTTTTCGTGCTATTCTTTGTATTTTTGCACCGAATTTAAGGACTTATGGCAATTATTCTAAATATAGAAACGGCAACTAAAAATTGTTCAGTTTCATTGGCTAAAGACGGGCAATTGATTGCATTGAAAGAATTGGCAACTGAGCAGTTCTCTCATGCTGAAAAATTACATGTTTTTATTGAAGATATTTTAAAAGAAACACAGTTGACGTTTAAAGATCTGCATGCTATTGCAGTAAGTCAAGGACCAGGATCTTATACGGGATTACGTATCGGAGTTTCAACGGCCAAAGGATTGTGTTATGCTTTAAGTCTACCTTTAATTGCTGTGGACACTTTAGAAATTTTGTCTCAAACCATAACGATTGATTCCGGAGTAATTATACCGATGATTGATGCAAGACGAATGGAAGTCTTCTCAGCTGTTTTTGATTCAAATAAAAATAAAATAAGAGCAACCAAAGCCGAGATTATAGATGAAAATAGTTATAAAGAAATAACGGAAGTAATTCATTTAGTTGGTGATGGAGCTCCTAAGTTACCAACTGTGTTAACGGATGATAAGTTTGTTTTTCACCATGAGATATTGTTCCCTTCAGCAAAAGAAATGGTAAGTTTGTCATTTGAAAAGTACAAAAAAAGCGACTTTGCAGATGTCGCTTATTTTGAACCTTATTATTTAAAAGATTTTGTAATTACTGCTAAAAAATCTTAAGCTTTCGATGGTTTTTTAATTTCAACTTGGTGTGGGTAAGGAATTTCAATACCGGCAGCATCAAGGGCTAATTTAGTTTGTTCCATTACATCAAAGTAAACGGTCCAATAGTCTGCAGTATTAGACCAAGGTCTTACCGCAAAATTTACAGAACTGTCTGCTAATGCTAATACATTTACTGTAGGTGCAGGATCTTTCAGAACTAAGGGGTGATCGGTTAAAACTTTCATTAAAACATCTTTAGTTTCTTTGATGTTAGCATCATAACTCACACCAAAGACTAAGTCTACTCTTCTGGTTCCTTGGGTATTGTAATTTACGATGTTACCGTTTGAAAGGACGCCGTTTGGAATAATGATTTCTTTGTTAGACAACCCGATTAGCTTGGTAGTGAAAATTTCAATTTCTTTAACAACCCCCATTTCTCCTTGAGCTTCGATAAGATCTCCGATTTTAAAAGGTTTAAAGATCATAATTAAAACTCCTCCGGCAAAATTTCCCAAAGAGCCTTGAAGTGCCATACCTACTGCTAAACCTGCAGATGCTAGAATAGCAGCAAAAGAGGTAGTTTCAATTCCTAGTTTAGCTAGTATAACAAGAACTAAAAGAATTTTAAATCCCCAACTAATTAAATCTAATAAGAATTTTTGAAGACTCTCTTCCAGACTCCTCTTGAGCATGATTTTTTTGGTGGCAAGCATGATTTTTTTAATGATCCAACCTCCAATAATCCAAATTAAGAAAGCACCTAGAACTCTTAGTCCATATTCTGTTCCTAATCCAATAATTTTTTCTAACCAGTTTTCAATTTTCATAAAGGCATATAAATTTTAATATTTTCTAAATTTAAGTTATTTTGAATTAGTGGACAAAATTAATCAGGAGAGTAGATGAATAATAGCTTTTTAACAAGTTGTTTAGATTTATAACTTCAAGTTTATTAATAGTAATGAGAAAAGGTAGAGAGCTAAATATTTGAAAGAATGGATAATTAATAACATTAACTTAACATTAAAAACGAATTCTTAAAGGAATTTTGCAAAAAATAAAATTAAGTAATGGAACAGGTTTATATTGTAATGCTCGTAGCATTAGCCATTTTAGCAATTATCGATTTAATGGTGGGTGTGGCTAACGATGCTGTGAACTTTTTAAACTCGGGTATTGGTTCTAAAGCAGTCTCTTTCAAAACATTAATGATTGTGGCTAGTATAGGTGTTGCTTTAGGGGCACTTTTTTCTAGTGGAATGATGGAAATTGCCAGAAGTGGAATTTTTGTTCCGTCCATGTTTACGTTTGAGGATGTCATGATGATATTTTTAGCTGTAATGATTACAGATGTTTTATTACTAGATATTTTTAATTCTTTAGGATTTCCAACATCTACTACTGTTTCTGTTGTTTTTGAATTATTAGGTGGAGCTGTTTGTTTGGCAATCTATAAAATTGCCACGCAAGATGGAGATATTGATACATTATCAGCTTATATTAATACCGCAAAAGCATCGGAAATTGTCTCAAGTATTCTACTTTCGGTAATTATTTCTTTTACTGTCGGTGCTTTTGTAATGTATATTTCGAGAATAGTATTTTCATTTCATTACGAACAAAAGGTAAAATATTTTGGAGCTATTTTTGGTGGTATTGGAATTACAGCGATAACGTACTTTATCCTTTTTAAAGGGATTAAGAGTTCTTCTTTCATGACTCCGGAATTGAAGGATTTGATGAAAGAAAATCAGTTTTACATCATTTTAGCCAATTTTGTTTTTTGGACCGTATTTTCTCAAGTTATTATTAGTCTGAAGCAAAATATTTTTAAGATAATTATTATCATCGGAACTTTTGCATTGGCTTTAGCTTTTGCAGGTAATGATTTAGTGAATTTTATTGGTGTACCTATTGCAGCTCTTCAATCGCATGAAATCTATGTTGCTAATGGTAGCGATGCTAATATGTTGATGGGAGCTTTGGCTTCTAATGAAATTAAGGCTAATTTTTGGTTGCTTCTTTTTGGTGGTGGGATAATGGTATATACCCTTTGGACCTCTAAAAAAGCCAGAGAGGTTATTAAAACAGGTGTAGATTTATCTCGTCAAAGTGAAGGAACGGAAAAATTTGATGCTAATAATTTATCTCGAATTATTGTAAGAGGAAGTATTTATGTTGGTCAATTGATTAACTATGTATTACCAAAATCATTAGAAGTTAAAATTGACAAGAGATTCGAATCAAGAAAATATGCTAAAAAAGAAGAGAAACCGGCTTTTGATATGGTAAGAGCAGCTGTTAATTTGATGGTTGCTAGTATTTTGATTGCTGTGGGAACTTCATTGAAATTGCCTTTGTCTACAACTTATGTAACTTTTATGGTAGCTATGGGTACTTCATTTGCAGATAGAGCTTGGGATAGAGAAAGTGCTGTGTATCGTGTTGCCGGAGTTTTTAATGTAATCGGAGGTTGGTTTGTAACGGCATTTGTGGCTTTCTTTATGGCATCTACAGTGGTGTTTTTGCTGAAAGTAGGTAAAGTGTTTACCTTTGTTGGGTTGATGATTTTAGTTGGAATTTTATTATACCGAAGTGGTAGAAAATATGTCCAAAAGACAAAAGAAGAAGAGGAGCAGGCTAAATTGAAAAGAGAAGATATTGCTACCATTAAAGAAGTAATGTCCGAGAGCTCTGCTCAAATTTCTAGAGTTGTTGCTAGTGCAAGATCATTATATGCTGATGTAATCAATAATCTAGGATTACAAGACTTGAATAAGCTAAAAGAAAATAAAAAGAAACTTAAGAAGCTTGAAAAAGAGGTTGATGATCTAAAAGGAAATGTGTACTATTTTATTAAAAACTTAGATGAGACTTCAGTTGAAGGAAGTAAATTTTATATTCTTATTTTAGGTTATTTACAAGATATGGTTCAGTCAATTGGTTATATAACAAATAATAGCTACTCACATATTAATAATAACCATAAGAATTTAAAATTCAATCAAATAAGAGATTTAAAATCTGTTGACAATCAATTGAATCATCTGTTTGAAAGTTTGGAGAGTAGCTTTGTTAACGAAAAATTTGACTCTATAGCTTTAATTTTAAAAGAGAAAGATCAATTGTTAGATTCAATTTCTGAATTGATCCAAAAGCAAATTACTCGAATCAGAACGACTGAAAATAGTCCTAAGAATAGTAAGTTGTATTTTGGATTGCTTTTGGAAACGAATGATTTAATCAAAGCGACAATGAATCTTTTGGAGCTATTCCAAGAATTTGACAACCACGTCAAGACTAAAAATACGATTAAAAAAGTAATGGTTTAATCATAAAAAAACAGGAACTCAACGAGTTCCTGTTTTTTTATATGTATGTATTAAATTATGCATTGTTAGCAACGACAACTATTTCATTGTCATTTAACATTTGGCGTAACATGTTTTCAATTCCGTTTTTAAGCGTAAAAGTAGAAGATGGGCAACCACTACACGCTCCCTGAAGAACTACGTTTACATGTTTGTTATTTTCATTAAATGATTCAAACATAATATTCCCTCCGTCACCTTGTACGGCCGGTTTTACATACTCTTCTAATATATTTATAATTTGTTGAGAAGTAGCATCTAGCTTGTCAAAATAGGTCTCTTGCTGTTTCTCGTGATGCTCTGTCTTTGTAATCAATGACTCGTCAATAACGGTTTTGCCATTTTCTAAATATTCTTTAATAAACGTTCTGATCTCTAAAGTAAGATCATCCCAGTTGGCAATTTCATATTTCGTAATCGAAATATAATTTTCATCAATAAAAACTTCTTTAACAAAAGGGAATTTAAAAAGTTCTTGTGCTAAAGGCGAAGCCTTAGTGTGATCAATATTTTTAAATTCAACCATTGTTTTAGTTAACAATTTGTTGGCAACAAACTTCATTACTGCGGGATTTGGAGTCGTTTCACCATAAACTGTTACCGGAGTTTTTTTAATGGTTTCGTCGATTTCAATTATTTTTCCGCCATTAGCAATAAAGTCCTCAATTTGTTGTGCTACTGCATCTTGAACATCTTCCCATTCAACAATTGAAAAGCGCTCTATGGCAATAAAGTTTCCCGAGATGAAAACTGTTTTGACAAAAGGCAAATAGAATAACTTTTGCGCTAATGGAGAGTTTTTTGTTTCATCAATGTTCTTAAATTCAAAACTCTGATTTCGAACTAAAAAATCTTCGATTTCAAATTTAACAATTGCGGGGTTATTTGTGTTTTTTATAGATATTTTATTCATTGAATCAATTTTTTTAGCAAAAATAGCAAAGAAATTCGTTACTTATTTATATTTTCGCTTTTTTAAACAAAGTTTAACTTGTTTTTAAAGAATAAAATATTCTATCTATGATGTCGATTATAAAACAAAACTCTTATCTAAAAGTTTTGTTGTTTGTGCTATTTTTTCTATCTTTTAAATTTTCATACTCTCAGTGTTCAACAGATGTTGTGGCTTGTGATTTGTCTAGTGCTCCAACATTTACTTTTGTGAATCAAAGTTTAGCAACTAGTTCTTGTTTAGATTTGGTTCCAGGTAATACAGTAGCTTATATTACTACGTACGTTACTTCTGATGGTAATCTTAATATGTTGATTAATGGGAGTTCGGGTTCGGGTTATCTAGATGTTGCTGTTTACAATGTCCCATCTGGATTGTCTCCTTGTGATGCAATTCAAGATGTTAATAATGAATTGCAATGTAATTATGCAGATTTTGATAACGGCTGTAATCAGTTAGGAACTCAGTTTCCTTGTATGTCTTCTGTTCCTGCACCATACGTTACCGCAGGACAGACGTTGATAATTGTTGTCGAAAACTGGAGTGGACTTTCTAGTTTTTTTAGTATTGAGGTAGCTTCGTCACCTGATTCAGCCCAGTTAGGATTGCCAGATGCTACAATAAATACTGTAGCGCCATTTTGTGTAAATGATTCTCCTTATCAAATGACAGCAGTAAACAATGGTGGGAATTGGTCTGGTGCAGGGATTTCTACAGAGGGTATATTCTCTCCTTCATTAGCAGGGCTAGGAACTCATACTATTTATTATAGTATAGGAACTGGAATCTGTTCGACAAATATTGAGTCAATAACAGTAGAGGTACTTGATGCGCCTTCTGTACCAACGATAACAACAACATCAGCGACTTGTAGTTTAGCTGGAGAAAGCACGATTACCAATATAGATCCGTCATTGACTTATGTGTTTAGTCCAACAGGACCAACTGTAGATTTAACAACAGGAGTAATCAGTGGTATGGTATTAGATACGCCTTATACTGTTCATTCGAACAATGGCGATTGTGATTCAGCAGCTTCGGCATCTTTTACCAATGATACGATGTTGGTAACTCCAGCTGTACCGGTTATCTCAACAGCATCAGCGACTTGTAGTTCAGATGGGGAAAGTACAATTACCAATATAGATCCGTCATTAACTTATGTATTTAGTCCAACAGGACCAACTGTAGATTTAACAACAGGAGTGATCAGTGGAATGGTAGTAGGAACTTCTTATACGGTTTATGCGGGTCATGGAAGTTGTTCTTCTACTTTAAGTTCCGGTTTTGTAAACGACCCTATGCAGTCTAA
>NZ_JBSEFI010000016.1:0-96735 GCF_053570605.1 Flavobacterium sp. U410 | reverse complement strand
AACTCCGACTACCACCGATGCTGCTCAACAATTTTGTGCCGAAAACAACCCAACAGCTGCAGATATTCAGGTAAACGAAGCGCCTGTAGTTTGGTACGACGCTCCGACAGGAGGTAATATCGTTGATCCTACTACTGTCCTTACTGACGGAACTTCATATTATGCAGCATATCAAGGCACTACCTGCGAAAGCAGTACTAGATTACAAGTGGATGTAACCGTTAATGACGAACCGACTCCGACTACAGCCGATGCAACCCAAGAGTTCTGCGCTGCTAATAATCCGACTGCTGCGGATATTCAGGTAAACGAAGCACCCGTAGTTTGGTACGACGCTCCGACAGGAGGTAATATAGTTGACCCTACTACTGCCCTTACTGACGGAACTTCATATTATGCAGCATTCCAAGGTGCTACTTGCGAAAGCAGTACTAGATTACAGGTGGATATTACCGTTAATGACGAACCGACTCCGACTACAACCGATGCCGCTCAACAATTTTGTGCCGCAAACAATCCAACAGCTGCAGATATTCAGGTAAATGAAGCGCCCGTAGTTTGGTACGACGCTCCAACAGGAGGTAACGTTGTTGACCCTACTACTGCCCTTATTGACGGAACTTCATATTATGCAGCATATCAAGGAACTACTTGCGAAAGCAGTACTAGATTACAAGTGGATGTAACTGTACTGGAATTAGGAATAGCAACTTTAGATGGTCCCACTCAAAATGTCTGCTACGGCGCTAGCGATTACAATTGCATGTATACTACAGATTCTAACATGTCTAATTATCAATGGATTATCAATGGAGGAACTATTATTAGTGGTGGAGGTATAAATGACGATTTCGTTGAGGTAAACTGGATTATTCATCCTATAGGAAATGTTACTGTAACTTATAATGACTCTGCATTATGTGGAGGCATTGCTTCCAAAAGTTTTGACATTAATATTGTTCCTTGTTCAGATCTTACTATTACCAAAACTGCCGATCATGAAGAAGTTGCTGCCGGAGATACAGTGATATTTACTATTACAGTAAGTAATGGTGGTACTTCAAACGTTACTAATGTTGAAGTTTTAGAAAATTTGCCTTCAGGCTATACCTATGTTTCTCATACAACCTCAACAGGAATATATGATATATCAAATGGGATTTGGAATATTCCAAATTTATATGCCAATTCTTCAGAAACTTTATTAGTAACTGTTCTAGTAAACCCAACAGGTGATTATGTAAATATGGCATCAATCATTAATGACCCTATGGATATGGATCCTGACAACAATGTTGTATTAGCTGAAGTTAGTGTTGTTTGTTTAACTGTTTACAATGAATTTTCGCCAAACAACGATGGAGAAAATGATTTTTTCATAATTGATTGTATTGAAAATTATCCTAACAACAAAATTGAAATTTTCAACAGATACGGAAATGTGGTTTATGAAACTTCCTCTTATGATAATACTTGGAACGGAATAGCGAATGTAAGCGGAGTTGTAAAAAAAGGCGAATATCTACCGAACGGAACCTATTTTTATGTTCTTAAGATTGATGAGCTAAACTATTCTAAAACCGGTTGGCTGTATTTAGCCCGTTAACCCTTTTCTAATTAAAACTTGGTATTATGAAGTATAACACAATTATAATAAGGTTAGCTGTGTTTTTTTCTTTCCTGTTTGGATATGAAACAACAGCACAACAACAACCTCAGTATACACAATATATGTACAATCCCATGAGTATCAATGCCGGTTATACCGGAACAAATGGAACATTAGAAGCTATATTACTACACCGATCGCAATGGGTTGGAATTGACGGCGCTCCTAAAACACAAAACTTCGGTATTCACGGAGAAGTAGGTAACAAAGTAGGATTAGGCTTGAGTGCTACTAATGATAATATTGGGCCAATGAGTCAGCAATATATCAATGCTAATTTTGCTTACAAATTAAACTTGAGTCAAAACACCATATTATCTCTTGGAGTTAATGCAGGTGTAAATCTCATGAATGTAGATTGGTCAAAAGGAAGATACGAAAGTCAAACCGACAATGTCTTCAATAACAATGTCAACAGTAGCAGACTCATAGTAGGTTCAGGTGGATATTTATATGGTGAAAAATGGTATGTAGGTCTTTCTGTTCCAAACTTTTTAATAACAGAATCGTATGACGATGTTGAAGAATCAGTGATCAGACGTAAAGTCCATTACTATTTGCAAGGAGGTTATGTTTTTAATCTAGGAGAAAATCTAAAATTTAAGCCTGCTTTCTTGGCAAAAGTAGTTGAAGGTGCTCCCGCAACTTATGATGTTTCAGCGAACTTTATGTATAAAGAAAAGTTTGTTTTAGGAGCCGGATATCGTTTTACTGATGCTTTTTCCGCTTTAGCCGGATTTCAAGTTTCGCCTTCAATATTTATAGGATATGCCTACGACAGAAGTATTACTGACCTTCAAAAATACAATGATGGTTCACACGAAATTATTTTGAAGTTCAATTTACAGAACAAATCAAAAATTGCTAAATCTCCTAGATTCTTCTAAAAACTTATCCTATGAAAAACATAATTTATATAGTATTACTCCTTTTTTCTAATTTCATTTTAGCGCAAGCTGCATTAGAGAAAGCGAATAAACATTTTGAAGCCATGGAGTTTCAGAGTGCTATTGAAAAGTATGAAAAATACATCGAAAAAAATCAGAAAGTAAGTCAAGATACTTATTTAAAACTGGCCGATTGCTATTTCAATTTAACCGAATATGAAAAAGCAATGAAATGGTATGACAAAGTTTATGAAATGCAGCTTCATACAATGACAGAATATAACTTCTTAAAGTATATTGAATGCTTAAAAGCAAACAGAGGATATGATAAAGCAAACGAACTTTTGAAAACCTATTACAAGGACAATACAGATAAATTGAAACTGTTAGCTTACGAAAAAAGAGAATTAGACTCTCTTGAAAAGAAAGAACCGCTCTTTAAAGTAAAAAATTTAACTATTAACTCTAATAAAGCTGATTTTGGAGCAGTTCGTTACGGAGAAAATAAAGTTATCTTTTATTCGTCAAGAGACACTTCTAGTCTTTCTAAAAAAATGTATTCATGGAATGAGCAACCTTACTTGAATACCTATATTGCAGAAAGAAATCTGACTACAAATGAGTTAACCAACGAAACTGATTTTTTACAAAATTTAAATTCAGACTTTCACGATGCTACTTTAACCTTTTCAGATGATATGAAAACCATCTATTATACTCAAAATTATCTAAAAAAGGGAAAAATGCAAGTAAACAAACAAGGGAACTCAAACTTAAAAATTTTACGGGCAAAGATTAATGGTGAAACTGTTGCTGATATTGAAGTTCTGGAATTTAATGATCCTAGTTATTCTTGTGCTCATCCATGCTTAAGCGATGATGGGAAATATTTGTTTTTCACTTCCGACATGCCCGGAGGATATGGAGAAACAGACATTTATTATTGTGAAGTTTTCTCAGATGGTTCCATTGGTACTCCTGTAAATGCCGGAGCCTATATCAATACTGCCGGAAGAGAAATGTTTCCTTATTTTGAAAATAATATTCTATACTTCTCTTCTGATGGTCATTTCGGTTTAGGAGGTCTGGATATTTTTGAAGCAGAAATGAAAGGAAAAAGTAATTTCCTGTTACCTAAAAATCTGGGAGCACCTGTGAATAGCAATCGTGACGATTTTGCATTTTCCATCTATTCAAAAGATCACTACGGTTACCTTTCGTCTAACCGCTCTTCAGGAAAAGGAGATGATGATATTTATTTCTTTACCAAAGAGAAACCAAGATGTGAACAGTATTTTGAAGGAACGGTTTATGATAAAACAACACAATTACCTGTTGCTAATGCTATTATTACTGTGAAAGATGTTTTTGGAGATGAAACTCAAAAACTACAAAGTGATGAAAAAGGAAATTACAGTATTACTTTGCCATGTAATTCAACTTTCACTGTAACTTTCAGCAAACCTAAATATACTACGGAAACCCTTTCAGCAACTACAACAACTGAACCTAATGAAAAACTAAAAGGCAATAAAGTATACTTAACTAGTTTTGAAAGTTTGGTTGAAAAAGATGGAGATGTGGAAAAGATCAAGGTGAATCCGATTTATTTTGATCTCAACAAATATGCTATCACTCCGAAAGCAGAAACGGAACTTGATAAAGTAGTGTATGCAATGGAAAAATTTCCTGAAATCAAAATTAAAATTGAATCCCACACGGACTCCAGAGGCTCTGATGCTCACAATCTGACGCTGTCTGATAACAGGGCAAAATCCACTCAAACGTATATTCTTTCAAAAGGCATCGCTCCTGATAGAATTGAAAGTGCCATAGGATATGGTGAAACACGCTTAAAAGTAGATTGTCCGAATGGTGTAAAATGTTCAGAAGAACAACATGCTATTAACCGCAGATCTGACTTTATTATTATCAATAAATAATTTTATAGGCACCGGCTCTCTAAAGCGTTAGTTTAAATGAGTCGGTGTTCTTTAAAATTACTTCGCTTTCTAAAGCGAATATAACACCTAAAATTATGAAAACAACATCGACTCACTATTGTAAATACTGCATTAACAAATTAGTTTTAGTAGGATGGCTATTTTCTTTTATTACTGGCTGGTCTCAAGTTGGTGTCAATACCACTTCTCCCAATGCCATGTTAGATGTCAATGGAGACGTCATTATTCAAAATGTACCGGATGCTAGTCCTAGTACTACAGATAAAATTTTGGTTCTTAATAATACAAACAACAGAGTTGAAGCCATAAAATTACCGAAATCCTTTGTAAAAGGAGTTGGTGGTTCTGGGTTTGCAATACTCTCACTAACCTTACTAAGCGGTTGGAACAAAATAAGTTTTCCAAGCTTAGAATTTGATGAAAATGCTGATTTTAGTTTGACAAATCAATCATTTACAGCTCCTATGGATGGAATCTATTATATCACGGTCTATATTAAAATGACTTCTTTGATCAACCTATCCAATTTTGGTGTTGGAATATTTAAGGATTCTTCCGGAACAATTCAACTTATAGCTGATGAAACGTATGATTCTTTATCTGTTACTATTTTAGGAATTGGAGTTACATCTCCACCTACAAGGAGTACACAAACTCTTGTGAAACTAAATCAGGGAGATAAGGTTTATTTTGGCACAAAAAGTTCTAATCTTACTATTTTAAATAATGCAGAAGCTCAATTTTCTATTCATCAAGTCAAATAGTACTAATATTAATTGAAGATCTTTACCAGCATTTCTTTCATTAAATCAAAATCAGTAGTAGAATTTGAGCCAACACCCTTACTTTTGACGTCGATTTCACGAAGTGTATTCACAATTGCACTAACTTTTTTCATAGGATAATTCCTGAATGCTACGTCGTAATCACTCACAAAGTAAGGGTTTATTTTTAAAACCTTTGCCACATTTGCTTTAGACTTATCCTTCAACCCATGATACTGCAATAACTGCAAGAAAAAACTAAAAACCAAGCCATTGGTCACTACTAAAGGATTATCTTTCGGGTTTTTAGCGAAGTAATCTATAATTTTATAGGCTTTTAACTGATCGCGTTCACCAATAGCCTTTCGTAATTCAAATACGTTAAAATCTTTACTGATTCCTATATTTTCTTCAATGTCTTTAGGAGAAATAGTATGCCCCTTCGGTAAAATGATTTTAAGCTTGTCTATTTCATTACTTATTTTCGATAAATCAGTTCCTAAAAATTCTACTAACATAGCTCCAGCCTTAGGTTCAATAGCATAACCTTGCCCATGTAAAACGCGTTTTAACCAATCCCCTACTTGATTTTCATACAACTTTTTGCTTTCAAAAACCAATCCGTTTTTCTCTAATACTTTGGTTACTTTTTTTCGTTTGTCCAAAGTTTTATACTTGTACGCAAAAACTAAAACCGTTGAAGGCTGTGGATTTTCAGCATACGCTTCTAATTTGTCTATCGTTCTGGAAAGCTCCTGAGCTTCTTTTACAATAACCACTTGTTTATCAGCCATCATTGGAAAACGTTTGGCATTGGAAACCACTTCTTCCACTGTAGTATCTCTTCCATACAACACCATTTGATTAAACCCCTTTTCGTCTTCCGTTAGTATATTATCTTCAATAAACTCCGTTAGTTTATCAATATAATAAGGTTCTTCACCCATAAAAAAGTAAATAGGCTTAATATTTCCGGCTTTAATATCTTTGGTAATTTGAATAACTTGATCCATTTTTCAGTATTCAGTTGTTAGTTTACAGTTGGCAGTTGCGTTTAATTACTTAATTTTACAGCATGCAAAAATTGAATTTCCCAACTTATTCCTTTCGGTTCAAAAATAATGAAAATAAAACCTATATTTTTGACGTTATCCGAAAAAAGTTTTTGGTATTGACTCCGGAAGAATGGGTTCGGCAGCATGTTTTACAATTCTTTCTCCAGCATAAAAACTACCCGCTTTCATTTATCAATGTCGAAAAACTAGTAAAAGTTAACGGTACTCAAAAACGCTACGATATTGTGGTGTATCGCAATGATGGTAGCATCTTTCTTTTAGTCGAATGCAAAGCTCCCGAGGTTGCTATTACTCAACATACTTTTGACCAAATAGCACGCTATAACTTAACCCTGAATGCTTCTTATTTAATGGTAACCAATGGTTTAAACCATTATTTTTGTCAAATGGATTTTCAGGAAGAAAAGTACCATTTTTTAACAGATTTACCTACATTTGAAATTCCTAACCTATAAACTAAAGCTACTTTGAACAAAATTGCCATTGTAATCCTAAATTGGAACGGCGGGGAATTACTACGAACATTTTTGCCTTCTGTTATCCAGTTTTCTACGGAAGCTACTATTTATGTAGCCGATAATGCTTCTGCCGATCAATCTATAGAAATTCTTAAAACGGAGTTTCCTTCGGTAAAAATAATCCAGAATAAAGCCAATTATGGTTTTGCTAAAGGATATAACGAAGCTTTAAAATTTGTAGAAGAACCTATTTGGGTTTTAGTAAACAGCGATGTAGAAGTCAGCGAAAATTGGCTCCAACCGGTTTTAGAAATTTTTGAAAATGACGAAAATATAGCGGTGGTTCAACCTAAGATTTTAGATTTTAAAAACAAAACAGCTTTTGAATATGCCGGAGCTGCCGGTGGATTTTTAGACAAATATGGTTTCCCTTTTTGTAGAGGAAGACTTTTTAATACTATTGAGAAAGATCTCAGACAATATGACGATGTAACAGATATTTTCTGGGCTTCCGGTGCTTGCTTTTTTATCAAAAAGCATGTTTTCTGGGAAATGAATGGTTTTGACGAAGATTTCTTTGCCCACCAAGAAGAAATAGATTTATGTTGGCGTATTAACAGCAAGGGCTATAGCATTAAATATTGTGGTTATTCGACCATTTATCACGTGGGCGGCGCTACACTACAAGTAGAAAGTCCGAGAAAAACATTTTTAAATTTCAGAAATTCGCTTTGGATGTTGACCAAAAACCTTCCGAAAGAAAAACTCTTTACCCTTTTATTTTCCAGATTGGTTTTAGATGGCGTTGCCGGCGCTCGTTTTTTCTTTCAAGGATATTTCGCTCATGTTTGGGCTATTTTAAAAGCTCATTTCTATTTTTACCGTTTTCTTCGCAAGAATTTAAAAAAGAGAAAGAAAGCTAATTCAAAGTATTATTATAAAATAAATTCTATCATTTATAGTTATTTTATTAAAGGCAAGAAAACATTTGCTGAATTAATTTAACAATAGTTTAGCTTATAAAATTTTATTTTTCACCTTATTTGTTTCTAATTTTGTATAGAATTTAATCTCATTAACCGATTATGAAAAAAGCAATTGTTTCTATTTTAGTTTTATCGCTTTCTTTAACCTCTTGTGTTTCTAAGAAAAAGTATGCCGAGCTTGAAGCCAAACAAAAACAAACTCAGGATTTGTTAAACACAGCGACAATGAAGTTGAATACTTGTTTAACAGAAAGAGAAGCTTTGGCTAGCCAAGTTGACTATTTGAAGAAAAACAATAGTGATTTAATTAACAGTTCTAAAGAACTTACTGTACTAACGCAAAAAGGAGCACAAAACCTTGAGAAATCGTTAGAGAGTTTAAAAGAAAAAGATTTAAAAATTGCACGTCTTCAAGATGCTTTAACTAAAAAAGACAGTGTAACTCTTGCTTTAGTAACTAGCTTGAAAAAAGAGGTTGGAATGGATGATCCGGATATCAACATTAATGTTGAAAAAGGTGTAGTAATGATTTCAATTGCTGATAATTTATTATTCAAATCAGGAAGTTACGAAGTAAGTGACAAAGCAAAAACTGTTTTGGGAAAAGTTGCTAGAGTAATTAATAGTAAGCCTGATTTTGAATGTATGATTGAAGGTCATACTGATAATGTGCCAATCAAAAATACCGTATTATTAGACAACTGGGATTTATCGGTAAAAAGAGCTACTTCAATTGTTAGAGTTTTACAAACTGATTTCAGTGTAGATCCAAAACAATTAATCCCGGCGGGTAGAAGTTTTTACATTCCTTTAGCAGATAATGATACCCCTGCTAACAGAGCTAAAAACAGAAGAACTCGCGTTATCATCATGCCAAAAATCGATCAATTCTATGAAATGATTGAAACAGAAATGAAAAACATGAGCGACGGAAAATAAACAAATTTAATTTTAATATAACTTAAAATTGAAAAAGGCTGTGAGTATTTGCAGCCTTTTTTCATTTTAGGAAAATAGTATTTTACCTAACGTTATACAACCTATTAGCAAAACCAATAGTAAAGAAATAGTTTTAAACTTATTTTGCGGAATAAAATTCAGAATATATTTGCCCATATAAGTTCCTGAAAAACCAATTACAATTAAAAAAGGAACATAAATTAAATCGTGTTTGTGAATGTAACCGTTACCAAAATAGACAAAAGTGCGGGTAAAATCAATACTAAAATCAATAGCAGCAGAAGTCGCTATAAAAATATCTTTTTCTAAATTAAAAGCAGCCATCGTAATTCCTCTGATTGCGCCTCCTGTTCCCAATAATCCGGCTGTAAATCCGGAAAGTGAACCTCCTATTAAAGTTTCTTTCCTATTGGGTTTAATTTCAAAATCTTTATTCCAAAGAAAAAAAACACTAAATACAATCAAGAAAACACCCAAAATTATTTCCAATATTCCCGAATCGATAAACTTAGTCAACAGCGCTCCAATAATTACAAATACCACTGAAGGAAGTCCTAAACGCAACAATAATTTTTTATCTAAACCTTTTCTGAAAAGAGAAATTTTACTGATATTACTAGCTAAATGAAATATAGCTGTTAGTCCTAAAACGGATTGGAAATCGAAGAAAAATCCAGCCATTGGCACAAAAAACACAGAAGAACCAAATCCACCAATTGTCCCGACAACCTCAGCAATTAAAGTGAATAACAAAAACCAAAAACTTACTTTTTCCAAAATTTAACTTATTATTAATCTTGTAAAAATAAAGAAACTCCTGCAATGAGGAGTTTCTTTAGAAGTATTATTTAAGAAGATCTTCTTCTTATAACTTATTCATGTTGGTTGCCAATGTTTCTATAAATTTACCAATTGGTCCTTTTACCATCATAGCCATCATTGGGTTAAAATCACCTTCAAACTGCAACTGAACTTCACTATTATTAGCATCAAGCTCCACAATATTACCTACTAAAGTAAAAGGTAACTTACTAGATGCAGCACCTAAAACTATTTTACTGTTAGGTGTAGCTTCTTTTTTAACCAATTTAATTTCGGGCATACCTTTTAAACCAAATTCAAAGCAATTTTCATCGATTACTTCAAATTTTGCAATATTTTCCGGCATTAACTTTTCAAAATTTTTGATGTCTGTTAGTGCATTAAAAATATATTCTGCTGATTTTGGTACGCTTACTTTTGGACTTTCTAAATTCATTTTTAATATTTTTTAGTTGTTGATTTCAGATTTCCATTCCGAAGGATTAATTTGCCACTCTTTTAAAGTCGCCAACTCTGCTTCGTCAATATATTGTTTATCAATTGCTTTTTGCAACAAGGTTTCATAATTACTTAATGTAAATACATCTATATTTGCTTCGGCAATTTTTTCTTTTGAAATTTCAAATCCATAGGTAAAAATAGCAGCCATTCCTTTTACGACAGCTCCTTCTCTTTTTAGTGCGTCCACAGCAAGTAAACTACTTCCTCCGGTACTGATTAAATCTTCAACCACTACTACGCTTTGACCTTTTTGTAAAAATCCTTCCACCTGATTTTGTCTTCCGTGTTTTTTAGGCTCCGGACGAACATATACAAATGGCAATCCCATATACTCTGCAACCAAAATTCCAATTCCAATAGCACCTGTAGCCACACCGGCAATTACATCGGGTTTACCAAATTTTTCTTCAATTCTTTTGGCAAATTCCTCACGAATGTAATTTCTAACCGGTGGAAATGAAAGAATTAAACGGTTGTCACAATAAATCGGCGACTTCCAGCCTGAAGCCCATGTAAAAGGATTTTTAGAATTTAATTTAATTGCGTTTATTTGTAAAAGCAATTCGGCTGTTTTCTCGGCAGTATTTCTATTAAAAACCATAGTGCAAATGTATAAAGTTTTTGTTAACGATAAGCCACTTTTTTTAACAAACGAAGTTCAAAAAGAGACCGATTTCCAAATTTTTCTATTGGAAAGCATTGATATTAAAAAACTTATCATAAAAATGTTTCAAAATAAAATTCAAAAAGCATTTTTATATCATCCGGATGAAAAGTTGATAATGAAGACCTTAAAAGCTAAAATTCCGGTAGTAAAAGCTGGCGGAGGACTGGTTTTTAATGCCAAAGGTGAAGTACTTTTTATCTTTAGAAACGGAAAATGGGATTTACCTAAAGGCGGAACTGAGAAAAAAGAAACTATAGAGGAGACGGCGATGCGAGAAGTAGAAGAAGAAACCGGCATAACCGGACTTAAAGTGATCAAACGCTTGGCAAAAACGTATCATGTTTTTAAACGAAATGGTCGTTACAAATTAAAACAAACGTATTGGTTTGAAATGAGAACCAAATTTGAAGGCACTCCTGAAGGTCAAGCAGAAGAAGGAATTGAAAAAGTCGTTTGGGTAAAACCTGAAGAAATTCCGGCACTTTTAGAAAACTCATACGAAAACATCAAACTTCTTTTCGAAAAAGAAAAAGAACAAGCTAAAATTTAATTTATAAGCCTGCTGTATGAAAAAAAATATAACACTAGTACTTTCGGGTGGCGGCGCAAGAGGAATTGCTCACATAGGTGTTATTGAAGAGCTCGTTCGTATGGGATATACGATCAATTCGATTTCCGGAACTTCTATGGGTGCCCTTGTTGGCGGGATTTATGCAGTAGGTAAATTAGACGAATTTAAACAGTGGCTTTTTAAAATTAACAAACAGCGTATTTTTCAGCTTATTGATTTTAGTTTTTCTTCGCAAGGTTTAGTAAAAGGGGAACGTATTTTCAGAGAAATCAAAACCTTTATTCCTGATGCTAATATTGAAGACCTTATTATTCCTTATGCCGCTACAGCGTATGATATTGCGAATTATAGAGAAGTTGTTTTTAAACAAGGAAGTCTATTTAATGCCATTAGAGCTTCGATCTCAATTCCAACGGTTCTTACACCGGTTGTGATGGGAAATGCGGTCTTGGTAGACGGTGGCGTGGCTAATAATGTTCCGATTAACAATGCTATTCGAAGTGAAAATGATTTGCTAGTTGCAGTTCACGTTAATGCGGAAGTGGTCGATAACAAAATTTCGGTAACACATGAAAAAGATCTAAAAGCATTACAATTGATGGATGATCATGAATTGCATAGCAAAGGAAAAGAGCGCACAAAGCGACTGAACTATTTTAATTTGGTCAACAATACTATGGCAACTATGACCAATCACATGTCGACTTTAATGATGGAACAAACACCACCTGATGCCTTAATAGAAATTTCCAGAGATTGCTGCGGTATTTTTGAATTCTACAGAGCTCAAGAATTAGTAGAAATTGGTCGACAAGCCTTTCGAGATAAAGTAGAAGAAATTGAAAGACTTGCTACGCTAAAAGAATAACAAGCTTTTTTATTAATTTTTTCCGGGCATTACATTATATGTTGGATCTTCCATAATATTTACATCAATTACCGCTTCAGCGTTTTTTAGTAGACTCACACAATCGTGACTTAAATGACGTAAATAAACCGTTTTCCCTTCTTTAGCATATTTACCGGTTAGCAAATTAACAGCTTCAATAGCGCTCATATCGGCAATTCGGCTTTCAGCAAAATCAATGATAATTTCTTTAGGATCGTTGGTTATATCAAATTTTTCCGCGAATGCTGTGGTAGAACCAAAAAACAACGGTCCGAAAATTTCATAATGCTTCACTCCTTTTTCATCAACATATTTTCTAGCTCTAATTCGTTTAGCATTTTCCCATGCAAAAACCAAAGCCGAAATTATAACACCAATCAAAACCGCTAACGCCAAATTGTGCATAAAAATAGTAATCGCCATTACAACCACCATTACAATAATATCAGATTTTGGCATTTTGTTCCAAACCTTAAAACTAGTCCATTCAAAAGTTCCGATGGCCACCATAATCATTACGCCGGTTAAAGCTGCCATGGGTAACAATTCAATAACGGGTGCAGCAAACAAAATAACAGCTAAAATGGTCAACGCACCAATAATTCCCGCCAAACGAGCTCTTGAACCTGCTGATAAATTTACCAGAGTTTGGGCAATCATTGGGCAACCACCCATTCCGAAAAAAAAACCATTGGCAATATTTGCCGTTCCTTGCGCCAAACATTCTCTGTTACTATTTCCTTTGGTTCCGGTAATCTCATCCACTAAATTCAAAGTCAAAAGACCTTCTGTTAAACCAACGCCTGCCATGACTAAACCATACGGAAAAATAATTTGTAACGCTTCCCATGTCAATGGAATTTGAGGAATATGAAAAGGTGGTAACGTTCCGCTTACCGATGCAATGTCTTTTACTTGTTTGGTATCAATCTGGAAAACTAAAACTACTGCAAAAACAATCATAATAGCCACTAAGGAAGCCGGAATAGCTTTGGTAATCTTAGGAAAGAAATACACAATTCCTATGGTTAATGCCACCAAGCCTAGCATAATGAACAATGGCGAACCCGAAAGCCAAACTTTTTCTCCGCCAACCAAAGTTTTAAACTGCTCTAATTGTGACATAAAAATAACGACAGCCAATCCGTTTACAAAACCGTACATCACAGGCTGCGGAACCAATCGGATGAATTTTCCGAGTTTAAAAATTCCGACTAAAATTTGTAAAACGCCCGCTACAATCAACGCACCAAAAACATAATCTAATCCGTGTGATTTCATTAAAGCAATCAAAACAATAACCGTTGCTCCTGCTCCACCCGAAATCAATCCCGGACGACCGCCTAGAATAGCTGTAATAATTCCCATCAAAAAGGCGCCATACAACCCTACTAGAGGAGGAAAATCGGCTAAAATAGCAAATGACAACGATTCGGGAATCATAGTCATAGCGACCGTTAATCCGGCTAAAATTTCTGTTTTATAGTTTACTTTTTGGGAGAAATCGAAAAGATTCAATACTTTTTGCATAGTGAAGAACTCATTTTGGGCTTAAAAAGCGGCAAAGATAAGGATTTCTAAATTAAGACTTAGTTAAGTCTAATTACAGCAAACGTTCCAAAACGCCTTTTCGTTTAACGATATTTTTATAATCCCATTGAATTGTTTTGGATTTATGAAACCAACGAACCAAATCTTCTGTATTGATTTGAGAAACATCAGTATAGTGCATTTCGGCAGCTTTAAACTTACCTTCGTTCTGCAATTGTTGTTCGTCAAAAGATTGACCGCTCCAAAACAAAAGTCGGATACAGTTTTTAAGTTTACTATATCCGACAATTGGATTACCATTTATAAACCATACCGGATGCGCATGCCAGATTTTACTTTCGGCTTCCGGGAAGTCTTTATCTATTTCTTGAGCCAACACAAAGCAAATTTCTTTTTCAACTTCTGTTTGTTGCTCGTTATATGCTTTAATTTCAGGATTCATTTAGCTCCCATATTTGTTGATGATCGCCATTTGCCCTGCGTGATAAGCGGTGTGAGAAATAATTCTACCAAAAGACTCTGCTTTCGTTTTAGTTCCAAACTCAACTGTTGTAATTGTTGTTTCCCAATCTTCATCGGTTTGTTGTCGGACGATGTTTAACAAGGTTTGAAACGAATGCTCAACATATTCCTTCAATTCATTTAAATCAGTCCAATGTCCTGTATCTTTTTGATCAATAACCGTTTTAGCAATCACTTTTACCGAATGATCTCCAAAAACATTTTTGCTGAACAATAACTCTACATCGCCAATATGCCTGATGAGAAAACCAACAGAATTTTGAGATGGCGACAGTTTTTTAGTCAAATCACTTTCCGACAATCCTTGAAGTTGATTGGTAAATCGGGTTCTGGATTCTATCCAAAGCTCAATTAATGTTTCTGTTTTGGTTTTCATAGTTGTTTATTTATTCACTTGAACTGATTCGGGAACTAATTTTGATATATCACCACCATTTCGCAATACATCACGAACAATACTTGATGAGATAAAAGAAGTTCGGGCAGCGGTTAACAAGAATACGGTTTCAATTTTTGACATCACACGATTAGTATGCGCGATGGCTTTTTCAAATTCGAAATCGGCAGGATTACGCAATCCTCTTAAGATGAAATCGGCTTTTTCCTTTTTACATAAATCAATAGTCAATCCTTGGTAGGTTATCACCTTTACTTTAGGTTCGTCTTTAAAAGCTTCTTCTATAAATCGTTTGCGTTCTTCTAAAGAAAACATATATTTTTTTTCGGCATTAACACCAATAGCAACAATTACTTCATCAAATAAAGAAGCTCCTCTGGTAATAATATCGAAATGTCCGTTAGTTATCGGATCAAAAGATCCCGGGAAAATAGCACGTCTACTCATCTTTTCTATTTAAGTCTTTGGATCATATTATTGATTGTGTATTGGTTATATTCCCCACTTTCAACTAAATATTCTCCTTTTTTATTAATAATCATTACGCCATAACATGTTCCTTTTACATTAAAGAAATGTTTTAGGAAATAATGCCCTACATCATCATAATGCGTTTCAAAATCCAAAATGGGTTTAGCATATAACTTATCGGCATATACATAAATATTGCGACAATCTGTTAGATCCACATTAGGATACACCGAATTTTCAAACCAGTCTTGTGTAGCTTGTAATCCGTCATAGATACTAAAAGTACATTCGTCCTTTAGACCTTTAAAATTGACAATTAAAACTTGTTCTTTGGTCCAATTATAGGTTTCTTTGATTGTTTTCAATTGGTCTTTGGGTAAAGTTTTAATTTCCTGCGGAACTTTTACTTCTTTTTTAGTAGTTACTTTAATTTCGGAATTATCAACAGAAGAGGCTTTTTTCAATACTTTCATCTGTGACCACGATTGTTGTCCCAAAAAGCACAACAAAACGATTAAAAACGGAATTGATTTTTTCATAACAAATTAATTTTTAAGTGCCAATTCGATAGCATTTTCAAAAAGTTGACTTAATGAGATACCTGCTTCTCTGGCTTGTTGTGGCAGAATACTTTCATTAGTCATTCCTGGAATGGTATTCATTTCAAGCATGTGAGGTTCTCCGTTTACGATGATAAATTCGCTACGAGAGAAACCTTTCATCTTTAATATTTCGTATGCCCTTTTAGCAGTTTGCTCTACTTTCATTTTGATTTCTTCAGAAATTCTGGCCGGAGTAATCTCTTGTGATTTCCCTAAATATTTGGCTTCATAATCAAAAAAATCATTCTCCGAAACTATTTCCGTAATAGGCAAAACCATAATTTTTCCTTGATAATTGATGACACCTACCGAAACTTCCGTACCTTCTAAAAAACTTTCAATGATAATTTCATTATCTTCCTTATATGCGTTTTCAATAGCCGGAAGTAATTCACTTTCTTCTTTTACTTTTGAAATTCCAAAACTAGAACCCGACTTATTTGGTTTTACAAAACAAGGCAGTCCTACTAAGTTAATAATTTCTGCTGAATGAATCAAATCGCCTTGGTTCAAATAAAAAGATTTAGCGGTTTTAATGCCGTAAGGCTTCAACACAGAAAGCAAATCGCGCTTGTTAAATGTCAAAGCTGCTTGATAATAATCACAAGAAGTTTGAGGAATTCCTAGTAATTCCAAATAAGCCTGCATTAATCCGTCTTCTCCCGGAGTTCCGTGAATGGCATTAAAAACCACATCAAAGATTACTTTTTTGCCCTTTATTTCTATAGAAAAATCATGTTTATTCACCATCGTTTCCTGTTCATTATCATCTACATAAACCCATTTATCTTTAAAAATATGAATGCGATAAGCTGTATATTTTGTCTTATCTAAATTTTGAAATACAACATTTCCACTGGTTAAAGAAATTTTATATTCACTCGAATATCCGCCCATTATAATGGCAACATTTTTCATAAGTAATCGTTATATAGTATAACAAAATTACATTATTTATTGATAAGTATAAATGTTTTGTATTTTATATCTTTGCTGAAATAACATTTTTTATTTATGAGCTTACGTAAGTTTTTAACAAGTAAAGTTTTTTTTATTCAACTGGCAATTGCCTTGGGGATTATTGTGGTTTTAGTTATACTGGTAATGAACCTGTTAAGTTTTAAAACTAATCATGGAGAAGAGATCAAAGTTCCCGATTTATCTAAAATGCAATTAAAAATTGCCGAGGAAAAATTAAAAGAACTAGATTTAGAACTTATTTTATTAGATACGGTTGATTTCCATCCGGATATGCCTCCTTTTTCTATTGTTGAACAAGATCCGAAAGCAGGAAATTCAGTAAAAAGCGGACGTAAAATCTATATTAAGCTCAATTCTGGTGAATATGACGATATTACTATTCCTGATTTTAAAGAAAAAACGTATCGCCAAATGAGTGCTAACCTTAAATCATTAGGTGTACAGGAAGGAAGTAAAACGTATAGAAAAAGCATTGCTAAAGATGTTGTCCTTCAATTAATGCAAAATGGCAAAAAACTTAAAAAAGGCGACAAAGTAAAGAAAAACTCTAAAATTGATTTTGTTCTTGGTGACGGAAAAGCAATGTTTGACGGAACAAATATTCACTCAGATACTACCCAAAACGATAATCCTGAAATAGAACAGCCGAATGAATAATCAAGAAATTGATAACGAATTAGAAGACGAATTATACGAGCATCATAAGTTTGAAGTTGCTAAAGGGCAACAATCACTTCGTATTGATAAGTTTTTGATGAATTTAATTGAAAACACTACACGAAGTAAAATTCAAAAAGCTGCTGATGCCGGAAATATTTTAGTTAATGATATTCCTGTAAAATCAAATCACAAGGTAAAACCAAATGATGTTATCAAAGTGATGTTTGAGCATCCGCCTTATGAACATTTGCTTAAAGGCGAAAATATTCCTTTGGATATCGTTTACGAAGATGACCAATTGCTTGTAATCAACAAAACTGCCGGAATGGTAGTTCATCCCGGACACGGAAATTATTCGGGAACTTTAGTAAATGCATTGGCTTATCATTTTGACAATTTGCCTATGAACAGTTCAGAACGTCCTGGTTTAGTACACCGAATTGATAAAGATACTTCCGGATTATTAGTCGTGGCTAAAACAGAATTAGCTATGGATTATTTGACCAAGCAATTTGCCGAAAAAACATCGGAACGTGAGTACTTAGCTTTGGTTTGGGGAAATATGGAAGAAGACGAAGGAACAGTTGAAGGTAATATTGACCGTCATCCTACTAATAGAATGCAAATGGCTGTTTTTCCTGATGGAGAAAGAGGCAGACATGCCGTAACACATTATAAAGTTTTAGAACGATTAGGCTATGTAACGCTAGTTTCTTGCCGATTAGAAACCGGAAGAACGCACCAAATCAGAGTTCACATGAAACACATTGGTCACACTCTTTTTAATGACGAACGCTACGGCGGAAATGCCATTTTGAAAGGTACCACTTTTACCAAATACAAACAATTTGTAGATAATTGCTTCAAAGTTTTACCAAGACAGGCGCTACATGCCAAAACCTTAGGCTTTGAACATCCGATTTCTAAAGAATTTTTACGCTTTAATTCGGAAATTCCTCAAGACATGCAAGATTGTATTGAAAAATGGAGAGTGTATTCTAAATTTCAACAACTGGAAGAAGATTTATAAATAAAAAAACCGAGCAATGCTCGGTTTTTTATGTTTTCAATACAATCTGATTTTATTTAGACCATTCTGCAATACTGTCTTTATTCATTTTTACATAATCAGCATTTCCTGCTTTTGTTGCGCCATCTAAAGAATATTTAGCAGTCTCAATAGCTCCTTTTTTATCTCCTAATTTAGCCTGAATCAATGATTTTAATCTCAAATACCAAAATGGAGCATCTTCTCCTGCAGGTGTCATTGAAATTGCATTATTAACCCAAGACAAAGCTTTTTTCAAATCATTATTAGTTTGATAATAATATGTCGCTGCTGAATAATAATCGTTCATTGAAGGTCCGGCTAATACTTTCTCAATACTTTTCATAGCCAATTCATTTGTTGGGACTGTAAAAGGAACTGAAATGATTGTTCTTTCCCAAGCCAAATCTAATGTAGCTCCATCATTAGTTACATTGTTAATAGCAATAGTAAAAGATTCGATTGATTTTCCAATTGTTTCCGGTTTTACCGATGTACGTAAAGCAACTTTCTTTTCGTCCCATGTTTCCGGTAATCCCCAATTGTTAGTATCTGTATAGAAAATAATATCCCAACTATCAGCTTTTGGTGTGGTATATAAAGCGTATTTTCCTTTTTTTAGCTCTTTTCCATTAATGGTTACATTATCGCTAAAATTAACCGTTGTATTAGAGTTAGCACCTGTTCTCCAATTTTTTCCATAAGGCACTAATTCACCATAAACTGTTCTTCCTTTTGCACTAGGACGACAATATTCGATTTCTACATCAGTTAATCCAACTGTTTGATCTACTTTAGCATACGGACTTGCTTGTGGTGTTTTTACCTGAGCTGAAGCCATATTCCCCATTAATGCTAAAAAAGCAACAACAATAATCTTTTTCATTATAATTCTAAAATTTTATTTGATTCGCTACGAATTTACTAAAATTATTTTTCTTCAATTGTTAACCAATTCCTAAAAAGATTTTTTATTTTGTTTAATATTTTGATTAATTTTGTTAAACAAAATAACGTTATGAAAATTTATCGTTTACATACGGTTCAAAAATTACCCATTTCTCTTGATGAAGCTTGGGCATTTTTCTCTGATCCAAAAAACTTAAAAACAATTACGCCTGATTATATGGGGTTTAATATTGTAAGCGGTGCTGAAAAGCAAATGTTTTCCGGTCAAATCATTCAATATATTGTAACTCCCCTTTTAGGAATTAAAACCAAATGGGTCACTGAAATTACTCATGTGGTTCCACAACAGCATTTTGTAGACGAACAACGGTTTGGTCCTTATGCACTTTGGCATCACAAACATTTTTTCAAAGCTATTGAAGGCGGAATTGAAATGGAAGATATTGTAGATTACAAATTACCCATGGGAATACTTGGGCAATTGGTTCATCCGTTTTTAGTAAAACCAAAGTTGGAAGAAATCTTTCAATACCGTCAACAAAAATTAATTGATTTATTTGGGACATATTAGAAGAGAAGATGATTGTTTTTTGGTTCAGAAGAGATTTACGTTTAGAGGACAACATCGGATTGTATCACGCTTTACAATCGGGTGAAGAAGTATTGCCTATTTTTATTTTTGATCTGGCTATTTTATCGGAATTGCCAAAGGATGATGCACGAGTTACCTTTATTCATCAGCAATTAGCAAAAATTCAAAAACAATTGGAAGAAATAGGAAAGTCATTGGCTGTTTTTATGAATAATCCCGTTACTGTTTTTGAAAAACTGATTGAAGAACATACCATTACTTCGGTTTACACCAATCACGATTACGAACCTTTTGCCCGAAAACGCGATAAAACCGTTTATCAATTGCTCAAGCAACGCGACATTGATTTTAAAACGTGTAAAGACCAAGTCATTTTTGAGAAAGATGAAATTGTTAAAGATGATGGTTCGCCTTATGTAGTTTTTACACCGTATTCTAAAAAATGGAAAGAAAAATGGAGTCAGAAACAAATTCAAAATTATCCATCTGAAAAATTATTGACGAATATTGGAGCTCATTCCTATCCATTTTTAAGTTTAACCCAAATTGGTTTTGAAAAGTCTGTAATTCAAGTTCAGCCTTATACTATTGCGGATCAACTGATTTCAAATTACGAAGAAACACGAAACTTTCCGGCGCAAAACGGAACGTCATTTTTGAGTACACATTTGCGTTTTGGTACGGTTTCCATTCGGAAAATAGCACAAAAAGCAGATTCCTTTTCGAATAAAACCTTTTTAAACGAATTGATTTGGCGCGAATTTTTCATGCAGATTCTTTGGCATTTTCCACATACTGTAACTAAAAGTTTTAAACCGCAATATGATGCTATTCCTTGGAATACTGACGAAAAAAACTTTCAACTGTGGTGCGAAGGAAAAACCGGTTATCCTTTTGTAGATGCGGGAATGAGAGAATTAAACGCTACCGGACACATGCACAATCGCGTTCGGATGATTGTTGCGAGTTTTCTATGCAAACACTTACTAATTGATTGGCGTTGGGGCGAAACGTATTTTGCTCAAAAACTTTTAGATTATGAACAATCGAGTAATGTGGGGAACTGGCAATGGGCTGCCGGAAGTGGTGTTGATGCTGCTCCGTATTTTAGAATTTTCAATCCCGCAGAGCAAATTAAAAAGTTTGATGCAGAATACAAATACATCAAAAAATGGGTTCCGGAATGGAACACTTCATCTTATCCGGAACCTATAGTAGATCATAAAGAAGCACGTGAAAAATGTTTGGCAACCTACAAAAAAGCGTTAGCTGAACAGTAAATTACATTTTTGAAATTATTTCAAAATTCAATTCGTTAAAGTGCTGTGCAATAAAATCGGATTGTGATAAATCTTGCAATTTAGAATGTAAACTATTGTAACCAATACATTTTAAGCCAGCCGCTTTAGCCGCTGTAACTCCGTTTGTACTATCTTCAATAACAATACAATTTTCGTTATCAAATGGTGATAAACTTGCTGCGTGAATAAAAATAGCGGGATCTGGTTTTGATTTCGGAAAATCTTCGCCACTTACTTTATCTGTAAAATAAGGATTTAACCCAAAGCGATTGAATACTCTTTTAATCGTTCCGTTTGAAGCTGAAGAAGCTAAAATAAGCTGCATCCCATTAGAGTGCAGATTTTTAATCAAATCTTCTACACCTTCAATCAAAAACAAATCTTCTTTGGTATCAAAAGCATCGTTAAATAAAAAACGTTTTCTTAAAACTAAATCTTCTACTTCATGTGTTAAACCAAAATGATCTTTAATTTTTTGAAAAACATTACGCGTTGAATTTCCGGTAAAAGAAGCATACATTTCTTCAGAAACTTCAATTCCTAATTCTTTAAAATGCAAATAGTAGGCATATTTGTGAACTGGTTCAGTATCTACAATGACACCGTCCATGTCAAAAATTACAGTTTTAATCATAAATTGAGTTGTGTTTGTACAAAGGTACTTTAAATTTTGAATTCAGATTAAACCTTTTTGGCTAACTTTAGTCTAAAATAGAAAACAAGGCACTTGGAAAACGAAAAAGTTTTTATTGAAACTTTACTTCATCCTAAAACGCAACAAAATGCTTTTAGAGAATTGGTTCATTTGTACCAAAAGCCTTTGTATTATCACATTCGTACTATTGTATTGGATCACGATGATGCCGATGATGTTTTACAAAATACATTTATAAAAGTATATCAAAACCTTTCCAATTTTAAAGGTGAAAGCAAATTGTATTCGTGGATGTACAGAATTGCCACAAATGAAGCTTTGAATTTTATTAATCAAAAAGCTAAGAAAAATAACGTAACTTTAGAAGAATGGCAAAATAAAGCTGTTAATAATTTAGAAAGTGACAGTTATTACGAAGGTGATGAAATTCAGTTGAAATTACAAAAAGCAATAGCTACTTTGCCCGAAAAGCAACAGTTGGTTTTTAAAATGAAGTATTTTCAGGAATTGAAATATGAAGAAATCTCAGAAATTGTAGAGACTTCTGTTGGCGCTTTGAAAGCAAGTTATCATTTAGCTGTGAAAAAGATTGAAGATTTTTTAAAAAACGATTAAACCTAAAACACATTTTTTTGTCTTATTATTATGAAAGACTTTGATTTACATAATTCAAAAATTAAATCAGGATTTAAAGTTCCGGAAAATTATTTCGAGAGTTTTGAAGATCGATTGCTATCTCAAATTGAGTCAAAAGAAGAACCCAAAGTAATTTCATTATTTCACCGAAAACAAATTTGGATTTCAGCAATTGCGGCTGTTTTTGTAGCTCTTATTGCTATTCCTGTTTATTTTAATTCGGTAACTACTGAAAAGATTTCAAATCAAACTTTAGAGAATTATTTAACTATAGAGTACAACACTTACGATTTAATTGACAATTTATCTGAAGAAGATATTCAAGGTTTAGAAACTTCTGTTAGTTTGAACGATGCTGCTGTAGAAGATTATTTATTACAAGAAGAAAACATTGATTATTACTTAAACGAATAAACATGAAAAGAAAACTTTTAATCCCATTGTTCTTACTTGTCACTTTAATTGGTTTTTCCCAAAACTTTAAAGAGAAAAGAGAGAAAATAAAAGCTTTAAAAGTAGCTTACATTACTGAAAAATTGGAATTGACTTCACAAGAAGCTGAAAAGTTCTGGCCTATATACAATACTTATGACGATAAAGAATTTGAAATGCGTCACAGTAAAATGAAATCCATCATTCGAAAAATTGAAGACGGAGGCTTAGAAAAACTTTCAGAAAAAGAAGCTGCTGCTTTAATCCAGCAAATGGAAAGTAATGAAGATGAATTGCACACCTTGCGAAAAAAATATATGAAAGATCTTCAGAAAGTCCTTTCTGCAAAAAAAATAATTTTATTACGAAAATCAGAAGAAGAATTCAATAGAAAACTACTTCGTCAGTTTAAAGAGAATAGAGAAAAGAGAGAATAAAAGCTCTCTTTTTTATTCATTTAAAAATCAAACCTGACTTCTCAAATTCATCTACTTTTTCAAAAGAAATCACTTTAACTTTTTTTTAACATTTTAAAAACCAAACCTGACTTTTGTCATTTTTTTTAGTGTATAAGGGTTGTTACTTTGTCCCATCTTAAATTATTAACACAAAAAAACTTTTAGGTATGGAAGCACCAGTTAAACCAACCCCAATTGACAAAGAAGTTATTTGGGACAAAACAAGAACTATTATGAGTAAAACCGACAAATACGGTACTATTGAGTATGCAAATGAAGTATTTGTTGATGTATGCGGATATGAGGATCATGAATTAGTAGGGCAACCTCACAGTATTATCAGACACCCTGATATGCCAAAAGTAGTTTTTAAAGTTTTATGGGATAATTTAAAAGCCGGAAATAATTTTCACGCTGTAGTTAAAAACTTAGCTAAATCAGGAAGATACTATTGGGTAATTACAGATTTTGATATTTCAAGAAATGAAGACGGTGAAATTACTCACTACTTTGCAAGAAGAAAAGCGGTTCCACAAGAAGTTGTTGCTAAAATTGAGCCTCTATATAAAAAATTACTTCAAATTGAAGAAGCTACAGGAATGGAAGGAAGTGAAAAGTATTTAACAGGTTTCCTTGAAGAGCAAGGAAAAGATTATGTTGAATTCTTAAAAGATTTAATGTCTGAATACCATAAAGAACAAGCGGCTAAAGCTGCTGCGCAAGCTGAAAACAATAAACCTGTCGAAAGCAAAGGATTCTTTGCTAGATTTTTCAGCTAATAGATTTTTATTGAGTTTTTTTGAAAAAGGCTGTGCTGACACAGCCTTTTTTATTTATTGAAATTTCAATTTTATTATTTTATTTCGACCAGCAGCATAGGCAATACTATTATTCAAAAAACGTAGTGTATACAACTCTTTGTCATTAGCCATTTTTTGCCAATTCTTTCCTGAATCCGACGAATAAAAAACACCTGTTCCACCAACACAAACAATTCCTTTCCCTTCGGTATTAGGTACAAATTGAATGCAAGAGGCATAACCAAACCCTGAATTTTCAGCGATAGCTTTCCAAGTTTTTCCTCCATCGGTTGTCATAGCTTTATTTCCGAAGTTTTGCACTTGTTTTTCATAATCGCCGCCCGCAACAATTCCCAAATTTTCATTGTAAAAATCAGAAGTAAAAATTCCGGTCATCACTTCACCTTGAACAATGGGCGTTTCATAAGCTTTCCATGATTTTCCTTGATCTTCACTCACCCAACAACGTGCTTTCTTCCCTCCTGTTACAACAAAAACTGTATTTCCTTTAATTGAAACATTGGAATTACTGGCCGCAAAAGCGGCTTCTCCTTCTATAAAATCAGGCAACACATAACAAGGAATTTTTTCCCAATGCATTCCAAAATCATGAGTCAGCCAAACATCTAAACATCCTTCTGTCGGATCTCCCAAGATAACACCAAAACCATTTGCATTAATCTGCATACTATCAAAAAACACATTTTCATGCTCATTTTGAAACACATTAGTTACTTTCTTTTTATCGGAACTAATATGATATAACAATGCTGGTGACCCCACACTGGCTATTATAATACCTTCTTTAGATTTGGCAATACTTCTAAATTCTAAAGAAAGAGAATCTTTAACAATATGCCCGTTAAAAACTTTTTGAGTTTCTAAATCAATGGCTCCATATTTTCCTTTATTACCTGCGAACCACAATTGATTACTATTTATTAGTATAGCTCTTATGCTTATAGAATCTTCATAAACCGTTGAAATTTCAACTTTAGTAAACCCACTTTCTTGTTTTTTAGCGGAATGACAACCAACAAACAAACCATTGATTATCAACACTAAAACATAACTTAAATACTGTTTTTTCACTTCTTTTTTCATATCTTAAAACCTCCATTTATTTTTTTGGCACAGTAATTGGATAATTCCTTTCAGAAAACAAAAATATTGGAGAATATATGAAAACAAAAATTTTAACTTCAGTAATAGTGGCTTTGCTAGGAATTTTTCCGGCATTAGCTCAAGATAAAACAACGGTAAGAGCCAATAGTAGCGATATTAGTGATAATTTAGATTTAAGAGCTGTAGCTACTATTTTTGGTGACAGTAAAGATTTAGAAGACTTTGAACGCCGTTTGAACGATCCTGAACTTCAAATATCAAATTTAGATTTGAATAATGATAACTATGTAGATTATTTAAGAGTAATTGAAACTGTTGAAGGAAACGCTCACATCATAGTGATCCAAGCAGTTTTAGATAAAGATTTGTATCAAGATATTGCTTCTGTTGAAGTAGAAAAAGACAGAAACAATAATGTTACTGTTCAAGTTGTTGGTGATGTTTACATGTATGGCAACAATTATATTTACGAACCTGTTTATGTCACTCGTCCTGTAATTTATGCTTCGTTCTGGATAGGAAACTATCGTCCATATTACTCTAATTGGTATTGGGGATACTATCCTGCATATTATACTGTTTGGCATCCTTATCCCGTTTTTAGATACCGTAACAACGTTGTTCTTCATATTAACTTTGGTCATACCTATCACTATGTTTCAACCAGAAGATGTGCTTATGCTTACAATGTGTATCATGTAAGAAGAGGAAATGCATACGAAGTTCGTTATCCAAATCGTTCGTTTGCTTACAGACATTCAAATTATGGCAACCGCTACGAATTAGACCAACATAGAACAATCAAAACTCGTAGTGCAGGTTCAAGAGAATTAAGCGCAACCGGAACTCGCGGAGGTTCATCAAGAAACACCTACAGTTCATCTGGCAGAAATAACACAGTGGCAAGTACCGGAGGTAATACAGCTACCCCTAGAAGTTATACTCAGGGAAGAAGTAATAATAGTGCAACAAGAAATAGTACCGGTACTTCAGCAACAAGAAGCAATGGTAGAAATTATGCCGAAAACAGATCAACTGGCAACCATTCATCAAATAATAGTATCAACAGAAGTTCGTCAAGTGCTTCAAATAGAAGTTATAATCCCGGAAGTAATAATTCTTCAAATAGAAATAGTACTATAAATTCAACCAGAAGCTCCAGTTCAAACAGACAAAACAATGCTTCTCCAAGTAGAAGTAACAATAGTAACCGTCAAAGCGAACCTTCTAGCAACAGAAATAGTAATAATTCAAGAGGAAATTCAACTCGAAGCGGAAGAGCATAATTTCACATTAACAATAAAATAATGAGAGCTGTATAAAATTTATACAGCTCTTTCTTTTTTTATTACTAACTTTGCAGGCTTATTTATTTTTAAAAAATGAGATTACATAGAAATTTATGCTTTACAGTTATCGATTCATTAATGGCTATATTTAATGAAGGAGCTTATGCTGATAAAGTTGTGGCTATAGCTTTGAAAAAAGATAAACGCTGGGGAAGTAAAGACCGAAAATTTGTTGCCGAAACCATCTATGAAATTGTACGATGGAAACGTTTATATGCTGAAATAGCTGAAGTAAAAGAGCCTTTTAACAGAGATAATGTTTGGCGTATGTTTGCCGTTTGGGCTGTTTTAAGAGGAATCGCTCTACCCGATTGGAGATATTTTGAAAATACACCGGTTCGTAGAATCAAAGGTCGCTTTGACGAATTGTCTAAAACCAGAAAATTCAAAGAATCCATTCCGGATTGGATGGACGAAATAGGAGTTAAAGAATTAGGCGAAGAACTTTGGTCTAAAGAAATTCATGCTCAAAACCAACAAGCTGAAGTTATTTTAAGAGTGAACACGCTTAAAACAACAAAAGAGCAGCTGCGTGCTATTTTAATGGACGAATATGACATTGAAACTTCTTTCATCAAAGATTATGAAGACGCTTTGATTTTGAAAGAACGTGCCAATGTTTTCTTAACACAAGCTTTTAAAGACGGTTTGTTTGAAGTTCAAGATGCTTCTTCTCAATTAGTTGCTTATTTCCTAGATGTTGAACCAGGGATGCGAGTGGTTGACACTTGTGCAGGCGCTGGCGGAAAAACTTTGCATTTAGCTTCTTTAATGAAAAACAAAGGACAACTAATTGCTATGGATATTTACGAAAGTAAACTAAAACAATTAAAGATCAGAGCCAAAAGAAATGGTGTTCATAATGTAGAATTCCGAGTGATCGATTCTACCAAAGTGATTAAAAAACTACACGAAAAAGCCGATCGCGTTTTGATTGACGCACCGTGTAGCGGTTTAGGTGTTTTAAAACGAAACCCTGATAGCAAATGGAAACTTCAACCTGAATTTGTAGATAACATCAAAAAAACACAAGCTGAAGTATTACAAAACTATTCAAAAATTGTAAAACCGGGCGGAAAATTAGTCTATGCCACTTGTTCGGTATTGCCTTCTGAAAACCAGGAACAAATTAAGCATTTCTTAAACTCAGATGCCGGAAAAGATTTTACATTTGTGAAAGATCAAAAAGTTTTAGCTCATCAAAGTGGCTTCGACGGATTTTATATGGCCCTACTAACACGTAAAAATTAATTTCATGAAAAAAATTACGCTATTATTAACTCTTTTAGCCCAGTTAGGTTTTGCCCAAATCCCTACTGGATATTACGATCATGCTACAGGAACCGGATATACCTTAAAAAATCAGTTAAAAGAAATTATCAATACTGATGCAGAAGGTTTTGCTAACGAATATATTCATCAACCTCATGTTTATAATGATTTTGATGCTTTTACAGCTGCAAATGATCTAGATAATTACTATGAAAATGACGGAACAATATTAGATATTTATTCTGAAAACCCTTTAAGTACTGATCCATACAACTACACTCCCGTAATTGATGAATGTGGAGAATACAATGGAGAAGGACAATGTTACAATAAAGAGCATACTATTCCTCAATCTATTTTCAGTCAAAATGAGCCTATGAGAGGAGATGCTTTTCACTTGTACCCTACTGATGGGAGAGTTAATGGATTTAGGAGTAATTATCCTTTTGGATATGTTGGAAGTAATCTAGTGTCTCAAAATGGTATCACTAATCCCACTATGAACGGTTCTAAATTAGGAAACAATATCAATACTGGTTTGTTTTTATATTCAGGTACTGTTTTTGAGCCTATTGATGAATTCAAAGGAGATATTGCTCGCTCTTATTTTTATTTTGTAACAAGATACCAAGATGAAATTCCGGGATGGAATAGCTACGCTATGTTCAATGGTACGACTACTCAAGGAATTACAGACGGTTTTCTATACACTTTAATTGATTGGCACATCAAAGATCCTGTTTCTCAACGTGAAATAGATCGTAATAATAATACCTATACTTACCAAAACAACAGAAATCCTTTTATTGACCATCCGGAATATGTTCAAGCCATCTGGTCTTCTCATTATGCGGCAATTGAGGCTTTAGCAGCGCAAAATTTCTCTATTAACTCAGTTTCTATTTATCCTAATCCTAGTACAAATGGTACTTTTACTATTGAATCTGCTACTCAATTGACAAAAGTTACGGTTTATACTATCAACGGACAAATTGCTCAGGAAATTAAAAGTCCTCAAGGAGCTGCTTTTCAAATCAATAATTTAGCTAAAGGGTTCTATTTAATTCAATTGGAAACAGAATCAGCTTCAACTATTCAGAAAGTAATTGTGAATTAAAAAAACACAATTCTTTTTCATAAAATATTCAAAGCGCTAAGGTTAACCTTAGTGCTTTTATTTTATAAATTATTCTTATTTTAAAATGCAATAAACTATACAGAATCATTTGCCTGCTATTTCTTAAATATCTATTTTTATTTGCTAAAAAATTATATGCTTTTAAGCCGATAATAATCTGATTTTATATGTATCAATCTCTTCAAAAAAAATTATTGCTTCAATATCCTTTGATCTGGAATACCAAGTTTATTCCTATGCTCATTTTTGGATTTTTTCTTCACCTCGTTTTCTTTGGTCTTGGGTATATCGATGGTACTATTGATTTTTCAGATAAAAATAATATCCAAATAGAAGTTGCTTCCACATTTTTCGGATTGGTAATTGTAATACTGGTATTTATTGTTTGGCTTGTCTTTTATTTCAAAAATAATGCGCTGAAATCATTCTACCGAAAATCCAAATACAGCTTATTTTATGAATTCTTTCAAATCTTAGTGATTTGTACCTTATTAGTCACTTTTTACATTCCTTTCTCCATTGGAAAACAATTCCATCAGGCGAGTTATTATTCTTTGGAAGAAACTCAAAAAAGATGCAAAACAATAGCTTCTGCTGATATTTTTATTGACGGAAACTTTAGACAGACATCAATTGATTCTTTAGCATCCGGTTTGATTGATAGTCTAGGCAACTTAACTGAAAAAGCGAAGAGATATGAAAGGAACTATAATTACGAATCTTCTGAAATTATTGAAATTGTTGAAGAGGTTGTCGTAGACGCTGATGACAATACTCCTATAAAATACAAAGAGTATATTATTTTTAATGGGAAAAAATACCATGAATTCTCTTTGATGAACCGACAGATCTATAATTTTTCAGTCAGTGAAAGAGGAAAAGATTCTATCATTGAAAAAGAAGTTAAAAACTGGCTCTATACCAACGATTCACAAACAGTAAAAAAACTGATGAACGATTATTTAGACATACTGAACGAACATCGGCTGGAAACTAATTTAACGTTAGATAACTGGTTTAAAATCGTTTACAAACAACCTGATTTTAAGGATTTTCTATATATTCATCCTTATAAAAACAAGTACGAAGCCAATCCCCGTAATACTTCTCACTACTATTATTATGATAATATTGATTCTAAATATTCCAAATATTTTGTTCAACAAGATGTGTTAAAAGAAAAATATGATATTGTTTCTGATGCTCATACGGAGAATTATATCGATTATAATCAGCTTTTGTCATTTTTATATCTTGGCTTGGCTGCCAGTTTATTGATCCTATCTTTCCGTATAACATCTGGAAAAAGCTGGTTGATTTCAGTCGTTGTAACAGGAGTGCTAAATATTTTGTCCGGGGTTTTTGCTGCTATTCTTTCCGAGGAAACCGTATATTTTTGTTGTATTTTATTCTTCATCATTCTTTTCAATAGTTATTTTGCTGTCATTTATTTCAGAAAAGAATCAAAAAAATTCAGTTATATTGCTTTAAATACTATTCTTTGGGGCAACCCATTCGTCATTCCTCTAGTCTATTTCTGTATTGAAAAATATTATACCCGATTTCGCTATGATCCGCGTTATGAAGGATATTATCCTGATGAATATTTTTGGTTCCGCGATAATGTATCCAACATGTTTTGGTTAAATTATCTGCTTGTCATTATCACTGTAGCATTAGTGGCAAAAATCATCAGAAACTGGAAAGGAATAACCGAAAATTAAACTTATGAATATTACGATATCAAACGATACTATTTCAGCTACCATTAAAACATTTGGTGCGGAACTTGTTCAATTATCAAAAGGAACACAAAATTACATTTGGAATATTGACGAAAATTATTGGAACAAAACCTCTCCTGTCCTATTCCCTATTGTAGGTCGGTTAAAAAATGACACTTACAATCTTAATGGAAAAGATTTTTCCCTTCCTCGACATGGATTTGCTCGTGATTACGAATTTGAAGTCGTACAGCAAACCTCTGAAAGTGTTTCATTTTTATTGAGTTCTAACGAAAAAACGTTGGAAAATTATCCTTTTCATTTTGATTTCTTATATCACTATGAAATAAAAGATAACGGTTTGGAAATTTCGTTTGAAATTATCAATAAAAATAATACTGAAATGCCGTTTTCTGTGGGAGCGCATCCGGCTTTTTTATTAGAAAACGCCATTGAATCTTATCAATTACAGTTTGAAAAAGAGGAATTATTGACAACTCATCATTTACAGAATGATCTTTTTAACGGCGAATCGTCTGTTGTTAAAAGTCAAGCAGGAACTTTTAAACTTTGTGATACTTTGTTTGCAAATGATGCCTTGGTCTTTAAAAATCTGAAATCAAAAACGATTACACTTTGCCAAAATGAGAAGCCTGTTTTTAAAATTCACTTTGAAGATTTTCCGTATTTGGGCATTTGGAAAAAAATGAGTGCACCTTTTATTTGCTTAGAACCTTGGTTGGGGTTAGCAGATTCCCATACGCACAATGGAAATATTTTTGAGAAAGAAGGAATTTCTATTTTGCAACCTAATTCTTCCGTAAAACTAGGTTACAAAATTGAACTTCCTTAGATAGTTAAACAATCTTATGAATGCGATTAACCGGAATTACCACACCTTGTTTTAAAATAACTCGGTTGTCGGTAACTCCCCAAATAGTCGTTTCCACTACTTTTCCATTTACATCGTCTTCAAAGAATATCTTGATTTTCACGTGTTCAAGATTTCCTAAAGCTAAGGCTCTGTCTAAATCATTTTTTCTTTGTAAAATTTCATCTTTCTCGGAAAGAACATCGGTTTGGGGAAAGTGTAAAGAACTTACTTGTTCTTTATCAATTAATTCAAAATTAGCAGTCATAGTCTTCAATTTTTGTTCTTTATTTATTGGTTTGTATAATCTAAAGTTACAAAAAAATTAATTCAAAAAAAATAGGCCGCTAAAAAATTTAGCGACCTATTTAAAACTAACCAATAACCCATTAAAACTTCATACCAACACCGAATCCGAGTAACCATGGATCGATGTCAACATCTGCAGGAATACTCAACCCTGAAGCTACGTTTGAAGCATCAACAGTTACATCTGTATTTAAAAATAGACGTTTAGCATCTACGTTTAAGAAAAATTTATCTGTTAACATAAGGTCAAAACCAACTTGAAAAGCATAACCAAAAGCATTATCATACTTCACATCAGCCATATCTCCTGATTTTACCCCATAAAAAATAGTATAGTTAACACCGGCACCGACATAAGGTTTGAACAATTTATCTTTTGTCGGATAAAAATGATATTGAGCAGTCAATGTTGGAGGCAATAACCAAACACTTCCTAAATTAACATCACCTACTGCTGTGTTTAAAGCTTGCACATCATGTTTTGTTGTTCCTAAGATCAATTCAGCAGCAAAGTTTTTAGTAAAAAAATACGTAAAATCTAACTCAGGAATAAAGCTATTAGAAATAGCCACTTCACCTCCGATGATTCCGATACTTGAATCTTCATTTGGAATAACACCTACTCCTCTTAATCGTACTTGCCATCTGCTAAAGTCAGTTGTTGTTGTTTCTTCTTTCTCTTGAGCTGTTACTACACCAATCCCTAAAAATGTCATTGACAAAAGGGTTAAAAATATTTTTCTCATTTTGTATTAGGTTTAAAATTATAGGTCAAAGATATTGGCTTCATAGTAGGGAAAACATGATTAAAATCAGCTTTTGAAAAAAAATCCAGTTAATTTTTTTACCCAAACTTTTATCAGCTTCTTTTTTTATCCTAAATTTGCTGCCCTATGCAAAAAACGGTAAACATATTAAATAGGAGAGCGCGCTTTGATTATGAGATCATTGACAAATACACAGCCGGAATTGTTTTAACCGGAACTGAAATTAAGTCAATTCGATTAGGAAAGGCTTCTATTGCCGAAAGTTTTTGTGAATTTCATAATAACGAACTTTTTGTTATTAATTCCAATATTGAGGAATATCTTTACGGTACGCATTACAATCACAGAGCTAAAAGCGAGAGAAAGTTACTTTTAAACAAAAAAGAACTTCGTAAACTGCAAAAAGACAGCGAAAACAAAGGGCTGACGATCATCCCATTGCGTTTGTTTACTAACGAAAAAGGATTGGCTAAACTGGAAATTGCGTTGTGTAGAGGAAAGAAAAACTTTGACAAGCGCGATACCATGAAAGACCGCGATACCAAACGCGACCTTGACCGAATTAAGAAGAGCTTTTAGAAATTTTTGTTACTTTTAAGCAAAGATTTATTCATGCAGACTTTACCGGAAATTTTAAAAGAAGCTCGTTATGAAAAAGAACTAACGACGCGAAAACTAGCCGAAGTTACCGCTATAGACCAAGCGTTGATCAGTAAATTTGAAAATGGGTTTCGCATTCCAACGCGCAAACAGGTACAACTTCTTTCCGAAACATTAGAGATCAACCTTAAAACAGCTTTAGTTGCTTGGTATAAAGTAAAGCTTCAACATAGTTTTGACATCAACCCGTTTGCTATACAAGCCATTTCAGAAATTTTGCAGGAAAAAGGAATTGATGTGGGAATGGGCGCTAAAAAAGAAGAACAAATTACCGAAATCCTGGATGAGCTTGAAGCTTTAAAAAGAAAGCTAACCGGTTTAAAGTAATTTTGCAATACTTTATTTCCTCAACTACAACTTCCCTTCCTGGAAATAAAACTACATTTCTCTAAAAACATAGCCTAACATTAGCTGTTATCAACTATATTCTTTATTTATTATTTTTTTGCTTTTTACGGAAAACCACAAAAAATACGTCCAAAACAGTATTATATTTGAACAACAATACTTCTTTTTATAAAGAAAAGTTATATATATTTAGTGATGTTTATATTTAATTGGAAATACTAACTAAAAAACAGATAAAAAATAAAACATGGGACGTCTTTATTACGAAAAACAACAAAACCCTATGCAACCGAAAGCTTTTGCTGGTGAGGGAAAGGGATTTAACGAGTATCTTGACAAAGTTGCCCGATTAGTTCCAAGTGAAATTATTGCAGGTTATTTGACAATGGTTGGATTGGTTGGGGCGGTAAAAAACACTCAAGCTCAGAATATTATTACTTGGATCGTATTTACCATTGGGCTTATTCTGACACCATATTATCTAAACAAGGTTGCAGAGGGAGATAAACCTAAACGAAATCATTTGATTCTCTCAACCATTGCCTTTTTAGTTTGGGCTTATGTTACTACTGGAAAGCAGTTGTCAGAAACAATCTCACCAAACATTTTTGACCAAGCTATAGCTTCGATTATACTTGTTGCCTTTAGCTTAATTAGTGCTATCATTCCTTTAAATAAATAGCAATACAATTCTTTTTAGACTTTACTAAAGAAAATGAAAGGATTAACAGCCTTTTTAATACTGTTTTACAAAAAAAATATAAAAATGAAAAGAATTGTAATTTTAAGTTCAATTATAATGTTTAGTTGTGGAAATCCTAAATCTGAAGAAAAAGCAGAAACTGAAATTACAGAAACTAAACCTAGACTAACAGAATTAGAACAACTACAACTTGAATCTTCGAGATTAAGAGCTGGAGGTTCAATTAAATCAGCTACTTTAGAAAATGGCAAAGCAACAGTAAAATACGTAAAAGATTACAAAGAATATAAAGAGCTAAACCCACAATCTGGACTAACAGAATCTGATTTAAAAATTTATTGGAATTCTGAAAATGCAATTGAAAAAGCACTTATTGATGGTTCAGTTAGAATAATGAAGAAACTCGATTTTATTAACGAAGTTGAAATCATTTTGCCAAATAATGGAAAAGTATATTCTATTGATGTAAAGAAAAAAGAGTTAGAAAAATTTGTTGGTTCTGACTTTAATGAAATTAAAAATAATTGGGATGAAAAATTTTCTAATCCGTTTGTCTATAACGACAATGGAAGACAGAAATTTTTTTTGCAATTTGGAAAAAGTGAAAAACACTATACAACAGCAATAATGAAAGCTTGTTCTTATAATCATACTAAATCAAAAACATAAAAATCTAAATAGCAATGAGTTTAAATATCAATTCAAATTCTTCTTTAGATAGTTTTGAAGAAGATATTTGTACAAAGTTAAATGATATTATAAGTAAAATAAAAGGTGACAGTAACAGAGACTGGACAATTGCTGTGTTTGAAATTTTGAGTAAAATCAAACAAAAAGATAACAAAATTGCTTGTTCTAAATTAGATGAAAATCTAAAAGATTGTGGTGAATGGCTATTTGATTATGTAGAATATACTGAAAATCAAATTATTTTAAAGGACATTGAATATAGCGTACTTTCCGACATTCATTTAATAGCAGAAATTGAATGGAGTTTCTATACACAAAAAAATTATTTTATTGATTTAAAATACGATTTTGAAAAATTGTTAGTTGGAAAAAGTAATTATCGCTTATTCATTTTTGAACATAGTGATTTTTCATTTATTAAAAACTCAATTGAAAGTTTAAAAAAAATAGCTTCCAAGTTTAACAAATTTGAAACTAGTGAAAGAATTTTGTTTGCGGCTTGGCATAAAGGAAATAATTTCTATTTTGACAACTATGTAAAATAATCTTCTCGCACCTCATTGATATACTAATATTATAATGAATCATTTACTTCCAATTTCTGTTTCACCAGTTAGCTTTGCTCCTATCTCCTAAAATTCAAAAGTTTACTTATATTTGTTATGCTCGGTTTGGGTTTTGTCACTTCTTCTAGTCAGGAACTGTTACCCTTAATTTCAAAAATAAACAACCATCAATAAGCATGAGAATTTTATCAAATCTAAAGATAAACAGGAACAAGACATAAAATATGTTTCTGATAAAGAACCTGAAACTGTTGAAGATATAAGAAAATTATTTAAGGCTTCTAATCTGGAAAAATATTTAGCTAAAATAGAACTTTTAGTTAAACCTGTTATAGAATTCGAAAAAGAAGAAAACATACCGAATGAATGTTCTAAAATTGGGAGGAAACCAAGCTTACCAAAAGATTTTAACTGGCCAAAAACGGATCAGCAAAAATCAATGTCATTCATTGCTCAATTGAATATATCTGACTTTAAAAAATATGACGAGGCTCATTTATTTCCGGAAAACGGAATCATTTCTTTCTTTTACTGTGCCGATCAGCAAGCTTGGGGCTTTTCTATTTCTAAATTTTAACTACAACAGCGTAACAAATCTCCGTTTCCCTCGTCTGTTTTAAAAGAAATACATCAAAAATGCGCTTTATTATTATCTTACTTTTAACATGCTCTTATTTCTCTATTGCCCAAAATTCAGCAACAGAAAGCTTAAAAAAAGACAGTTTACTGGTTATCAAAAAGAATCCGGAAAAAGGATTCTATAACGATTATATTTTGTTTGTTCCCAAAGGAACCCCTACAAATAAAGAAATATTCTTATTGGTAGAGCCTAACAATACCGGAAAAACATCAGATAGTATAGAAGTTCATAAAAAATACGCTATTGATTTAGCTTCAGTAAGCTCTGTAGGAAATAATATTGCTACAATGCTAAAAATTCCTTTACTTGTTCCGATTTTTCCCAGACCGGAATCGCAACCTTTAGTATATACTCATGCTTTGGATAGAGATGTAATACTTGCAAAATCTCCCGAATTAAAAAGACTCGACTTACAGATGTTGGAAATGATAAGTGATGCTAAAGAGAAATTAGCTTCCATGAACATACAAGTCGCCCCTAAGGTTTTTATGAATGGGTTTTCAGCTTCTGCTACATTCACAAATCGCTTTTCTTTTATTCATCCCGACAAGATTGAAGCACTTGCTATGGGCGGATTTAACGGAGAACTTATGCTTCCTGAAAACAAATTGAACGGAATTAAACTTAATTATCCTTTGGGCACAAATGACTTTTCCAAGCTGTTTGATAAAAACTTTGACATCACACAATACAGAGCCATTCCACAGTTTATTTATATGGGAGAACTGGATGACAACGATGCCGTTCAGTTTGATGATGCCTATAGCAAAAGTGAACGTAAAATAATCAATGATTATATTGGCAATCATGTACAGGAAAGGTATTTAAAATGCCAGAAAATATATAGCGAGCATTCTGTTTTTCCTGTTTTTAAATTGTATAAAGATATTGGGCATTGGACGACTTCTGATGTGAATTTTGAAGTTATCAAATTCTTTTTCAAGCAAATGCAACCGAAATAATCTTTCTTTCTTTAAACTATGTGTTGAGAGCTTTGTGAGTCAACATGTAGTTATGAACACTAATTTTTTAGTTTTAGTTTCATTATTTCAATTGGTAACAAAGCACAACATCAAACGTCCTATGTAAAATAAAACAAGCAAACGCTATGAAAAACTGGATTGTAACCCTACTGATCTTAATATCGTCTCTTACTTATTCACAGGAAAAAATAAAAACTCAAATTAAAATCCCTTTTACTTTAACACAAGGCGGACACATTGTTATTGCTGCTGAAGTCAACGGAATTAAAGGAAACTTTATTTTGGATACCGGAGCAGGTATAAATCTTTTAACTAAAGATTTTGCTAATAAAATAGCCGATTTAGAAAAAACAGATCATTTTTATACAGGCCATCGTGCAACAGGTGAACAGCTTCAAGTAGATCTATGGAATTCTAAATCGCTGCAAATCGGAGATTTCAAAGCCGATCATGAGGTTTTTGCCGTATATGATATCAAATTCCCTCTTGACGGCCTTATTTCGTTAACACCATTAAAAGACAATCCGTTTACGATTGATTTTCAGAACAAGATACTGATTATTGAATCGGAAAAATCATTAAAAAAGATTGAACAACAAAAAGATTTTGAAATGCCTATTCAAATTTTCAATGACCGAGAAATTGTGATAAGTATTTCAACTACTGTAAAACTAAATAATACATTAAAGTTAAACGTTGTATTAGACAGCGGTGCCGGATTTAATGTTTACCGATTTAATTCTCGTTTCATAGAAAAATTAGGTTTTAACAGAGGTAAATTAGAAAACGAATTTAAAACAAGTGATTTTAAACCTGAAGAAGGAAATCTGTATTACTACACCGAATTATCAAAAATGAGCGATGAAAATAATAGTGTTTCCATTGAAAATTTTAAAGCTACATTTATTGACGGTTTAATCTATGAAGGAATTATGGGAATAAATTGGATTGGTAAAAAAATAACGATTGACATTCCGAGCAAAAAAATAGTTGTAAAAAAATAATAACCGTTTAAATTCAGAACAGTATTTATCTTTTGTTTCAGTCGTTCTCTTTATTTATCTATTATAAAATTTAGATATATTGGTTTATATTTGCTTAGGTTTGGTTTTAATTCTTTACCATGGGTTTAGCCTCTAAATCATTATCTGAAATTTTAAAACAGTATGTCTAAATTAAAACAAATAAGAGAACAACAAAACCTGACACAAGAAGAACTTTCTGAAAAATCAGGAATATCGGTAAGAACTATTCAAAGAATAGAATCCGGTACAAAACCCAAAGGATACACTCTTAAATCTCTTTCTAAAGCTTTAGAAATCGGAGAAAATGAATTATTACCTAACAACGAAGTTCAAACTGAAATTGAAACCATTTCAGAAAAACAACCTATTGAAATTTTAGCCACTGAAAACGGATTAGATTATGGAAAGATCAAACTGATTAATCTTTCCTCCGTTTTATTCATTATTCTTCCGCCGCTTAACATTTTATTCCCGCTGATCCTTTCGCATGCACTAAAGCAAAAAAATCACCTTACCCGGCAAATTATTTCTCTTCAAATCTTATGGACTATTTTAGCTCCTATTTTCTTTATATTGGGAATCTTTTTAAAACTCGGACATTCCTTTACCATTGTCCTACTCTTACTGATTGTCTTATCAAATGTATTTTTAATACTTCGTAATTTAGTGGAAATTGATAAACATAAAAAGCTCAAATACTATCTGAAATTCAATATATTATAACGTTGTCGGGTTTTTGTCAGGTTTTTGTCGGGATGAATTTTTAGCTTTTCAAAGTCTAAAATCCAATCTTTGTCAAAACTTAAAATCATGACAAAAAACATCCTTTTTGTATTCTTTTTCATATTCATTTCTACAAAGAATACTTATGCGCAAATCAAAAAAACAGATGCGCTTTACCAAACCATTTTAGCACAAGACAGTCTGCTCTTTTCTGTAGGATTCAATACTTGTGATATTTCACAATTTGAAGAATTACTAAGCGAAAACTTAAAATTTTATCACGACAAAGGCGGCATTTCCAACAAAGAAAAATTTTTAAACGATTTGAAAAACGGATTGTGTCAAAATCCAAAAATTCGTCAGGTAAAAAGAATTTTAAAAGAAGAAGATACCGAAATTTTTCCTCTTTATAACAATGGAATACTATATGGAGCCATCCAAAACGGAACGCATTTATTTTATGAAAGTCCGGAAAGCGAACCGGGCATTGCTAAATTTTCTAATGTTTGGGAACTCGAAAACGGAAAATGGAAACTAACCACCTCTTTGAGTTTTGACCATCAGGCTTATAATGAATCGCAAACAGAAAATATCATTTTTGACAACAATATTGAAATTGAAAACTGGCTAAGACAAAACAATATAAAAACACTTGGTCTTGGGATCATTGAAAACGGAACCTTAAAACAAGTCAAAGTGTTCGGAGAAATAAAAAAAGGGGTTCCGGCTCCCTACAATACAATATTCAATGTCGCTTCACTTACAAAACCCATCACGGCTATGGTTGCGCTGCATTTGGTCAGTTTAGGCAAATGGGATCTCGATAGTCCTATTTTCAAGTATTATACAGATCCTGATATTGCGGCTGACCCAAGAAACAAAAAGCTTACAACGAGAATCATTCTCAGTCACCAAACCGGTTTTCCGAATTGGAGAACAGAAACAGACAATCAAAAACTGCAATTTCTGACAGAACCCGGAACTCAATACGGATATTCCGGAGAAGGATTTGAATATTTGCGAAAAGCCCTTGAAAAGAAATTCAAAAAATCGTTGGCACAATTAGCAAAGGAATTCATTTTTCAACCTTTAAACATGAAAGATACCGATTACGTTTGGAATACAAACACCGACGAGTCCCGATTTGCAATAGGTTATGATGAAAACGAAACCCCTTATGAAATACTAAAAAACAGCCATATCAATGCAGCCGACGACTTACACACAACCATAGAAGATTACGGTAATTTTTTGGTCAATATATTAAACGGAGGAAATTTATCAGCAAACGTATATCAGGAAATGTTAAAAAATCAAGTAGAAACCAAAGAGAATAAGTATTTCGGTTTAGGCTTTGAGTTGTATCATTTAGGAGACGAGGAATACGCTATCTCTCACGGAGGTTCTGACATTGGAACACAATGCCTGACTTTTTTACTGCCAAAATCCAAACAAGGAATTTTAATTTTTACCAATTCAACTGTCGGATATAAAATTTTTAATCCGTTGCTAATTCATTATTTAGGCGAAAACGGAAAAAAACTCATTGCAATAGAAACCAAATAAAGCGATAGATATTCATGATATCAACATTTTATGACACACTATTGGGTTAAGCTAAATGTTTTTATGGAAAACCGTAAAAAAGACTTTTAATAAAGATTTACATTTGAAAAATAATTCTTCTTTTTATAAAGAAAAGTTATATATATTTGGTGATATATACTAGTTGTGTGTAAGCTTGGAAAAAAAACACGACAGAAAATATTTCACGATAATGTCCAAAAACGAAAACCTTAATTGTCTTTAGAATAAATCAATACTTTTTAAAATGAAACAATTTTTATTATTACTACACGAAGACATTGAGAAAATGAGTAATCTATCGCCAAAAGAAATGGAGAAACTAGCAAATGCCCATATGGCTTGGGCGGAAAAATTAGCTGAATCGGGACATTTGATTTCAGGTGACGGACTGCAAGAAAAAGGTGTTTTGATTTCAGGCCAAGACGCTGTCATTAAGGACGGGCCTTATTTGGAATCGAAGGAAATAATTGGAGGTTATTATCTATTAAAAGCGGAAAACATTGAAACGATTGTTGAAATAGCCAGAGAATGTCCTTGCCATATTTGGGGTGGAACAACCGAAGTAAGGCAAATTATGGAGATGGAAGATTATGAACAATCCAACTGCCAAAATTAATTACAGAGCATTATATGGCCAGCTTTTTTCTGCTCTGACCCGTCAGTTTGGAATCCATTGTATTAACGAAATTGAAGATGCTATTCAAAACAGCTTTTTAAAATCGATAAAAAACTGGAATCCCAATAGTACGCCGGAAAAGAGAGAAGACTGGCTGTATATAACGGCACGTAATGATTTATTGAACCAACTAAAGCGGAATAAAAAGGCATCTGAATTAATAGATTATCAAGGTGTAAGTTGTTTTGAGCCTAATGATAGAGATTTGCGTATTGAGACTATTTTACTTGTTGCATCATCTAATAAAATTTCTAAACAAGCCAAAATAGTTCTTGTGCTTAAAAATATTTTTGGACTAAACATCCGTGAAATTTCTGAAAGCACATTATTGAGTAATGATGCCATCTACAAAATGGTTGGCAGGGCGAAAACCTCACTTCAAGATGAGTTTAAAAACCGCGAAATTTCATCCGTTATTAAAAATATCGGACAAAAAGAAACCCTGATAGTCGAAGAAATTCTGTATGCTGTTTTCAATTCAGGTTTTGATTCGTTCAATGAGAAAGATAAATCAATTGTAAATGAAGATTTGTGTTTGGAATCATTTTCACTTTCCAAAATATTACTTCAAGAATACAATCAACAATCTACAAGTAATCTATTATCGCTATTTTGCTTTCACATTGCAAGAATCTCTGCCAAGGTAAGCGAAGGGGAATTAGTGCCATTTTTCAACCAAGACAGGCATAAATGGAACAAGGAACTAATAAACCTTGGTTTTCATTATTTGAAAAAGCCTGACAAAATCAATAAGTTTTATATAGAAGCCTTGATTGTAAGTAAATATATGACAGTACTTTCATTGACAATCGAGTTTTGGAACGATATTATTAAGCTTTACGAGATTCTGTTACAGCTTTCGCCTTCACCAATTATAGAAATTAGTTATTGTTTCTGCCTATATAAAGCGCAAAGAAAAGAAGAAGCTATTAAATTATTAGAAAAGTTAGAAAGCAAACTGACTTCTGAACACATTTATTTATCACTTTTAAAAGCAACCTTTTTAAGTGAAAACAATCCCAAAGAATCAGAAAAAATAACTTCAAACATCATAGAGAAAATGAACCAGGAAATACGGAAAAAGTATTTGTTGGATAACAAATTTATAAACTTATAATTCAATGAAAACAATACTGAAATCAATTACTTTAGTTGCTGTGACATTCATAATTGTGTCGTGTAATTCAAAAACCAGCGAGAAGAAAGACAAACCAGAAAAACAAGTCGAAAACTTTGACTGGTTATTGGGAAAATGGAAACGGTTACACGAAGAAACAGGCAAAGAAACTTTTGAAAATTGGGAAAAAATAAGCCAAAATGAATATTCGGGCATTGGTTTCACAATGCAAAATGGAGATACGATAAAACAAGAAAGAATCCAAATCATCCATCAAAATGGAAAATGGGACTTAATTGTAAAGGTTCCTGAAGAAATGGAAGCAATTACCTTTCCAATTGCAGGAATAAAAAGTAGTGAATTTACGTGTACAAACGATTCGTTGGACTTTCCTAAGAAAATCAAATATTGGAAAAATGGCGAAAAAATAAACGCTACGGTAGCTGGAGATTCATTAAAAATAGACTTTGAATTTGAACGATTAAAATAAAAGCCTACACACAACAATGTGTATAAATCATTGGGTGGGAAGCACAGGTTTTAAGTGCATTACACTTAATCAACTTTGTGGCGGTTTGACAGGAAAGTGCTCCGAAATGCCCAACGCTTCATACACCAACCGTTGTAAACAAGCTAAACGAACATCGTAACATACAAATTATGGCAGATACATATAGAATTGGAAAAGATGGAGTAAAGGTAACTTTTCCATCAAGCGGATATACATATCGAGAAGGAAAAGACGGACGAGTAGTTGCGTTTCCTTCGAGTGGTTATACTTATCGCGAAGGAAAAAATGGAAGAGTTGTAGCATTCCCGTCAAGTGGTTATACTTACCGTGAAGGAAAAGACGGAAAAGTTGTTGCATTTCCATCGAGTGGTTATACATATCGAGAAGGAAAAGACGGACGAGTAATAGCATTTCCGTCAAGTGGACATACCTATAGAGAAGGGAAAGATGGTAGAGTTGTAACATTTCCTTCAAGTGGTTACACTTATCGAGAAGGAAAAGATGGAAGAGTTATAGCATTTCCGTCAAGTGGACATACTTATAGAGAAGGAAAAGATGGAAGAATTGTAGCATTTCCATCAAGTGGATACACTTATCGTGAAGGCAAAGATGGACGTGTAGTTGCATTTCCATCATCAGGCTACACATACAGCGAAAATAGTAGTGGGCGTATTGTCCCAAGAAAAATATAAACTTATGGATTATAATGATTTGATTTCAAATGGTCAGGTAGTCGTAAAGTCTAAAATTGATGGAGACTTTGAAGGCTTCGATGATGGTAAACTTTTTCCACTTTACAATGGTCAATATTGGTTGCAGACCAAATATAAATATTGGTATCACTACTCATATATGGCCAAAGTAACGATTTTCAAATACCAAAACAGATATTATTTGACCAAAGACGGTAAGGACAAATGCGTTGAAGTCGAATTATTAAATGACGTAATCAAAGCTACAATTGTAAATGATTTTAACGGATGGTCAGGCGATACAATTTTCGAATTAGATAACGGCCAGATTTGGAAACAGGATGAGTATGATTACGATTATAATTATTCTTACAGACCAGATGCTATAATTTATTATGACGGATACAATTACCGAATATTAGTGGAAGGAAATTCTGTTCAAGTAAGAAAACTGAAATAGCCAGTTTACAACAATTATAAAACCAACAATATGACAAACATTGGTTGTAAGACAGTACTTAAAGCTAGGAATTTACTTTTACTACTTCTGTCACTTCAAATTTCAGCCTGCACAGGACAAGTCAAAGAAAAATCTATTTCTGATACAAAAGAAAATGAAGTAACCTCCCAACCTATAATTTTCAATCAAAACACAACATTTCCTCAAATTCACACCAACTTAAATGGAATGGTAAGAGAATTTGTAAGAACAATGCATCAGGACAAAAAAGGGAACTATTGGTTTGGCACAAATGGTGATGGAATAATACGTTTTGATGGACAAAAACTTGAAAAAATAACAATTATAGGAATCACCCCACGATTTAGGGTTTTGGAAATAGTAGAAGATACAACAGGTAATTTATGGTTTGGAACATCCGAAGGACTCATAAAATATAATGGTAAAGAGTTTAGAACATTTTCAAAAAAAGAAGGGTTACAGAATGAAGAAATTTGGAGTCTAACTATTGACAAAAGTGGCCTAATTTGGGTTGGTTCGACAGGAGGTGTTAATCAATTTGATGGAGAAAATTTTATTCCTTTTTCTTTGCCAGATGCAAGAGTCGAAAATGCAAAACCTATGCTATCTGACAAATTGGTTTTTAAAATTATCGAAGATAAGAATGGAACTATGTGGTTTGCTACTGATGGAAACGGAGTTTTTAAATATAAAAACGGAAAATTTATTCATTTAACATCTAAAAGTGAACTTACCGATAATAACGTTGCAGATATTTTAGAAGACAAACAAGGAAATATTTGGATTGGAACTTTTTATGGAGGTGTGAGCAAATTTGATGGAAAAACCTTTACCAACTTTACTAAGGATGGAATTATTGAAGGTGAAGAAGCTTACAATTTTTATGAAGACAACCTAGGCAATATTTGGTTTACGGCTGAAGGTTATGGAGTTTACCAATATGATGGCAGTAAATTCAAGCAATTCACAACTGAAAATGGCTTAACCTCAAATGTCACGCAAAGTATTCTCGAAGACAACAAAGGACAGATTTGGTTTGGTAGCTGGCAAGGATTAAGCATTTATGATGGACAAACAATTATTAATGCCAAAGACAAAGAACCTTGGACGAACTAAAATAACTGTTGCTAACAGCGTGTATAAGAAATAGCAGGTTCATTATTAAATCAAAAATTAGTGCTTTTAATAAAAGTCACTACCAAGCTGAAAGGCAAGTGCTTTCAAATCCCGCACTGCACATAGTTGCAGCTTGTTGTGTGTGATTTTAAAACCAACCAAAAAATAAAATATTATTTAAATATATATGGTACATTTATACAGCTTTAAAATAAAATCATAAGAAATAAAAAAAACAAACTTGTAATTTTTGTTTTGATTAGTCTAATTCTTCCTTCTTGTATAAGAAATTTCTATTTCAAAAGAAAATGATAGTCTGGATTATAGCAATAATTACCCATCTTTTTCTTGTTTTTCCTAATTTGATTTTAGCCTTTGATTGTCCAAATTCTCTGAGTTCAAAATTTTCAATACTTCCAAAGTCTTTTTATATCACTGCTCTCATAATTAATTGTTCAATCTGTAATAAGGTAATTCGATAGTTGAAACAAAGCCTAATTTTTGAGCAAGTTTATAAGAATCGGTATTTTCTAAACGACACGCCCAAACAGGCTCAAATTGGTGTTCTATGCAATAATCAATGAGTGCTTGACATACGTATTGCGCAAATCCCTTACCTCTGAATTCAGGAACGGTTTCAATGCCCAATTCAAGCTGTGAAGGGTTTATGCAAGACGAATAAGCGGTTGACGCCAATTTATTTTTGTAATACAGGCTAAAGCCCACACCACTGGTCAAAAAATCTTCTTCGGTTTCCCAAAAGTATGCCGGCACCACGCTGCCAGGCATATTTCGGAATACCTCGCCATCTGTCCTTACAATCTTAATGTCGTTGTCAATAACCGGTTTTCTGGAAGCAATGAATTTATCTTGGTCAAATTTGAAATTCACCCTTGTATTCAACTCTACTATCCCCGATAAGTTTTGCTGTTTATTTTCGGAAGAAGCAATTAGTCTGTCGCCGAATAATTCCGACAAAACGCTGTCCCAGATAGCAGGATATGCCTGCATCCATTCGGGTTCGTGTCTTGTGCTATCCACGTTCAACGCATAATCCTTAAACTGATTATTAAACTCTTTATTTGTGCTATTTCCCAGTAAAAGCGTCATTCCATAAGGGTGGATGATATAAAACGTCTTTGGTTTCTCAATGTTATCTACATAGATTTTCCCATTTATTTTTTGCGCTATGACAGCCTCTGCAAACAAGGTATTTATGGCTACATTTTTAATCGCTTCTGCTGCCTTTTTATAACTGCTTTTGGATAAAATTTTCATTTTGGATTAGTATTAAATCTTTATACTGCATTTATAATTTTGGTGGTGAATGGAGTTCTTTATAAATCATCGGTATAGTGTCGTCTGTTTTTCTCTTGCGAAAATTTTTGGTTATTATAATCTTCCGATTTGTTACGGGCAATGGATAAAGTATGCCAGTCTTCATTTTTCAGCATTTTGGCTATAAAAACCATTTGTCCGATATGATAAGGATAATGAGCCAATTGCCTGTTAATAGCTTCGGTTACCGTATGACCATCATTTCGGATATAAATTAGTTTCTCTAAATCTGCCTCCGTAAGTTGGTTTAAAGCATTCATCAGGCAATCCCAACCTTTATTCCAATGCGCCATTAATTCAGCTTTATTCTGAAACGGGTTGGTAAACTCCATATCACGGTTTCGCCAGGGCTTTTCTCCGTCTGCGGTCAGAAAGTCGGTAAACCTCGATAACATATTTCCGGCAATATGATTGACAAGAATGGCAATACTGTTGCTTTCCTCGCTATACTGCCAGAATAATTGTTCTTCCTGTAATTGTTCCATTGCTTTTTCTCCAAGCATTTTGTAATACAGGAATTGCTTTTTAATACTTCCTAAATAGCTGTCCATTTCTCTATTTTATTTGGGTTAATACAAATTCTTTTCTTTCATCGATATTACCTATCGGTACGGTTATGACTTTATAACCGAACCTTTCATAAGTACTTTTCATTTGGAAATAAGTCTGTTCTGCCTCCTGCCAATCCTGTTTTCTTTCATTGTCTGTTTGATAAATTTCTTTCCAGGGTGGCAGGATAAATACCTTACTATTATATTGGCAATTCAACACTTTTTCCATGGTTCCTTTTGAAAGTACATAGCCAATCATATCCGCATAACAAACGGCATCCAAAATACCTCGGTCGAAAAAACAGATTTCATTTGGCCGGCTTGCTGTTGCTCTGTTGTAATCTAAAATGGAAGCTGCTATCATTTTATCCGTATAAAACTGTTTGTTTTTCCACGGCAAAGCCTCTCCGTCTGTTTCTGTTTCTTCACGAATAATGGCTCTGGCTGCTTCCGGAATGGTTTTATATCCATTTGCTGACAGAGCATTCAACAAAGTTGTTTTTCCTGCTCCGGGTCCACCGGTTATAACGAATAAGTTTTTCATTATTCTTCAAATTTATAATGTGCCCTGACTTTACTTACTTTTCCTTCATTATTCAATTCCATATATTCAGCAGAAAAGGAATTACTTACGCTTCGATAAAACAAAACGGTTGAATTGGCTCCTTTGAGTTCATGGTAAAGCTCGAAATGCAGGTTAGGATATTTTTGCAGAGCTTTTGAAAAGTATTCCTTTAAATCTTTTTTGTTGGAAATTTTGCCTTCTGCGTTTATTCCCATTTGTTCAATAATGGGCGAAACAAAATCAATGTTTTCGCTGTAATGTTCCATTATCTTATCTAAATCGTGACTGTTCCAGGCATCAAGCCATTCTTTTGCAAAGTCTGTATTCATATCCGTTTATTTTGATTGGCTGTTTTGAATAACTTCTTCTGAACTCAACCCAAACATGGGCGGTGTTTTTACGACCAACAGGTTCAGGTAAATATAAAGTTGTGCCCTGTGGTGAATTTCGTGTTCGGTCATTGCCCGAAGCCACTTCCAAACTGTAATTGGAGCATTACCGGGTGTCAGGCATTTACGTTGCAAATCTTCATCGCTCAGACTTTTGAAAATGGCTAACGCTTCTTCGTGTTTCTCGTTAAAATAATGGATTACATTATCGTAACCGTCTGCGAGTTCTTTACCACACCCATTGTAAGTACAGGGATTTCCTAAAATGGTTTCGGCAAACATATACCGCTCAATGGCCGCAATGTGTCTTATCTGATCGGCAATGGTAAACTTTCCGGGCTTGTATGCCCAATCCATATACTCCGGTGGAATAACGGCAATAAGGCGGTTGGTACGTTGCCTGATTTTCTCGTAATATTCCAAAAAAGATTTAATATTAATGATTTCCATATCCGATTTAATCTATCTGTTTGTCGGGTGATTTTTTTGATAACTGCATCAGCGTAACCAATGAAGTAGCGGCTAAAGTTTCTTTTCCTTCGGCACTAACTGCAAATACATCTGAACGAACTACCGTCAATACTTTTCCGTTTTTGATAACCTGAGCTTTAGCAACAAGTTTTTCGCCAATGGCAGGATTTAGGTAGTTTACTTTTAGCTCAACCGTTGTAAAATAACTGTCTTCCGGTTTGGCTGATGCTCCGGCATAGCCTGAAGAAACGTCTATTAATGAAGCAATGGTACTACCATTGAACATTCCTGCAGGACGAGCCATAAAATCCTGTTTGGGAACCGTGATTTCAAAATATCCGACTGATAAGCCTGTTACTTCCGCACCGAATAATTGCATTATTTTGGAACGCCCGAAACTTTCTATAAGTTGCGCTTTTCTCTCATCATTCATAGTCTAAACATCTTTATAAAGATTATTTCTTTTTATTTCCATCAATCGCTCCGGGTTTTCAGGAGATTGAAATCCAAACTGACGGTAAAGTGAATGAGCATCTAATGTTGCTAATAGTGTCCTTCTTAGCCCTTGCACAAAATCCAATTCTAATAGATGTTTTATCATCATTTTTGATAATCCTTTCCCTCTATATTCTTTCAGAACATACACATCTGCCAAGTAACCAAAAGTGGCATAATCCGTTACCAATCGGGCAAAGCCAATCTGTTTTTCGTCTTCAAATAACCCTATGCAAAAAGAATTTTTTAATGCGGTACTTACCGTTTCCAACGGAATGTCTTTTGCCCAATAACTTTCTGTACTTAAAAATTGGTGAATGGCTTCGACATCCATATTTTCAAACCCCTGTTTTATTGTGAAATTATCGTTACTCATTTGACTTAAATAAAGGTAAAATGATTTCTTTAAATGCTCTGTCGTGTTCTATGGCAAAAGCTGTTTCAAAATCGCTTCTCAAATCCATATATGATTTCATTAACCGCATTGTTGCATTTGGAATTGAGGATATAGTTTCTGCAATTTTCATTGTAGCATTTAGTGTTTCTTCTGATGCAACAACATCGGTTAAGAATCCCATTGAAAACGCTTGCTCCGCATTAATTTTTCTTCCTGTTAAAATCAAATCTTTTGCTCTGCCATCACCTACAATCCATTTAAGCGGTGTAATTAATGGCGGTGCCTCAAACTTTATTTCAGGATGTCCGAAAGTAGAATTGTTTGTACAAAGTCTTATATCGCATAGTGTAGCCAAATCCATTCCGCCACCCATACAATAGCCGTCAATCATCGCTATAGTTGGTTTGGTACAGTTCCAAACTTTCAGATGATACTCCGTAGAAGATTTTAATATATCATTGTGCTTTTCTACTTGCTTAAATTCATCTAAATCAAACCCAACAGAAAATGATTTTTTACCAACACCCGCAAATACAATTACTTTTATACTTTCATCTGCTTCCAAAACAGATAGACAATTGACAATATCCAACCGCATTTGAACATTGATTGCATTCAACTTATCAGGTCGATTCAAATAAATGAAGCCTATATTATTTTTAACCTCCGCTATTATTGATTTATAATTATTTACTTCCATAACATTTGATTTTTCAGGTTTTTTATTTGTGCCAAATGGTGATTGCAATGCCAACTGTATTTTGCCATAGCCTCAGCAACTGTTTGACTTTTATTCAAATCCGGATGAAAGAAAGTTCTGTCCCAATCCTGTTTTTCTAAACCTTTTAAAAGGATTACCCAACGTTCGTGAATGCCTTCTAAAATGCTTAATGACGGTAAAATGGATATATGTTTCGCATCCGATAATTCCGCCCATTTTTCTTCAACAAAAGGTTTGATAGTCGGATTATCTTCCGTCAATGCAAATTTGATGCGGGCAAAACAATTGATATTACTGTCCGCTAAATGATGAACAACCTGTCTGACAGTCCAACTTCCATTCCTGTAGGGTGTGTCTAATTGTTTATCGTTCAAACTCATTATTGCTGACTTTAGATTTTTCGGGAATGAAGCAATAGTATCAATGAATGATATACACATTTCTTCGGTGATTACTTCCGGCTTTTTGTATTTCCCAGTCGGATATTGGTTGTTTAGAAGATTATCTTTTAAAATCATTTCCATTTTAATGTCTGCTCGTTTGTATTTTCCCTGTTCAACAGGAACTTCGGTAAAGCCTAATTTTTTATAAATACCCAACGCTGGTTTTAATGCGGATTGTGTGTATAGCACCAGTCTTTTTACGTTCAAATCTTTTGCTTTATCAATAGCAGATTTGCACAGCATTTTTCCGGCTCCGATGCTTTGATAATTTTCATCTACTGCCATTTTGGTTAGTTCCATTGTTTCGTCATCCACTTTTTTTAGAGCGACAGTTCCGATTACTTTACCTTCATAAACAGCGAACAGGATTTTTCCACCATCTTTTAAAATAGCTTCTTCAGGATTGGAAAGGACATATTTGTCAATATCTTCCAACACAAAATATTTTTCAATCCACGCCCGGTTGAATTGCTCAAAATAGAATTTCCAATCGGGACGATATTTTTCTATATGTATAGTATTCATAATTTTATTTTAAATAAACTGACTTTAAGTGATATTTCTTCAAATCGCTTGTCGGTGGCAACTGTTTTTTAATTATCCATTCAAATATATGCTATAAGAATTCACTTTATTCTCATTTCTTTACCATTTTTTGATAACCTTTATTGACACAATATACTCCACCCAAAGTAGCGACCAATGCGCATAAGGTGATACCGGTTAGTTTTTCATTCAGGAAGAGAAATCCGAGTATAATCGCAATGAACGGATTGATATAAGCATACAGGGATGAAATGCCTATCGGCAAATGTTTCAGGGCGTACACAAAAGCGGAATATGCAATGATGGAACCTACTATAATCAGGTAAACCAATGCCCAGATACTGGACGATGTAACGGTTTTCAATTCGGTATAATCATCTAAAAAAGCACTGAAGGCAAAGAGGACAATACCTCCGGAAAAAAGTTGTAAAGCTGCATTTTGCAATACATTCTTGCTGTTGGGGATTTTGTATTTAGCATATACGCTCCCCGAAGCCCAGGCCAAACAAGCCCCGAAAGCTATCAGCATCCCCATAAAATATTCAGGGTTGGCTATGTCTTTCAGGTTATCCTTGAAAATAAGCGTTATTCCCAAACAACCTAATACCAAGCCTGTAACGATTAGCCAATGAGGTTTTCTTCTGTCAAACCCGAACAAATAACTGATGACTACCACAAAAACCGGAATGAGCGACAAAATCAATGCTGCCAGTCCGCTCGAAATGTAACGTTCGCACCAGCCGATAACACCGTTTCCTAATGCTACCATTAAAACGCCCGGAACGGACTGATGTAAAAAATCCCTTTTGCTTAGTTTCAGGCTGCCAGTGAGCTGAAGCACCAGCAATAATATACCTCCGGCAATGACTTGTCTTACCGCTGCAAACAAAAAGGGCGGAAAGGTTTCTACCCCAATGCGAATAGCAAAATAAGTGGTTCCCCAAACTAAACAAACGACAGCCAGAGCAGCAAATGCCAGCCAATTTTTATGATTACCCATAGTAAACTGATGAATTACAAAGCAAAATAACGCATAAAAAAGATACAAGTACAGATACAATTTTAGTAAATTTGCAGAGTACAGTTTGAAAAAGATGAAAGAAAACCTATATCAAAAAATCGCTTGTGCGTTAGAAGAAAAAATAAGAAACGGCACACTGAAAACTGGAGATAAGATGCCCTCATTGCGTACGTTGCACCGGGAATATGGTGTGAGTATGACAACGGCTGTACAGGCTTATCTTGAACTGGAAGCGAAAGGACTGATTATTTCCCGACCACAGTCCGGTTACTATGTCAGTTACCAAACTGCCTTTTTATCTGTTCCTTCAGTTAGTAAACCTTCCGGTGGAATTGAACCGATAGGTGTAGAAGCATTGATTTCAAAAGTATATTCTAGTTTAAGCAATAAAGATATTACCCGGTTTTCTCTTGGCGTTCCCGAAAACGAATTATTGCCTATCGCTAAGCTCAATAAAGAGTTGGTCAATGCTATGCGTAACCTTCAAGGAAGTGGTACGGAATACGAAGAAATTCAGGGAAACCGAAAATTACGCAGGGATATTGCCAGATTGACTTATACCTGGAATGGAAATTTGAATGAAGACGACATTGTTACCACAGCCGGAGCGATGAATGCCATTTCATTCGGGTTGATGGCACTTACACAAAAAGGCGATACGATTGCTGTTGAAAGTCCTGTTTATTTCGGCATATTGCAACTGGCAAAAAGCTTGGGATTAAAAGTTATTGAATTACCAACGCATCCTGTTACCGGAATTGAACCTGATGCTTTAAAAAAAGTCCTATCCAAAATAAAAGTGTGCATTCTGGTTTCTAATTTCAACAACCCCTTGGGAAGCTGTATGCCCGATGAGCATAAAATGGAAGTGGTGAAAATGCTTTCGGAACAAGGTATTCCGCTCATAGAAGATGATTTGTATGGCGATGTATATTTCGGGAATAGCCGACCCAAGCCTTGTAAAGCATTTGATGAGGAAGGTATGGTTCTTTGGAGCGGCTCCGTATCCAAAACATTAGCTCCGGGTTATCGTGTGGGCTGGTTAGCTCCGGGAAAGTTTAAAGATAAAATCATTCATCAGAAACTCATTCATACCGTTTCTTCTACAACTATTACGCAAGAAGCTATTGCTAATTTCCTTGAAAAAGGCAGGTATGAACATCATCTTCGAAAGTTACGAACGGAGCTTCATGCTAATAGTTTACAATTTGCCAGAGCAGTTGCCGAGTATTTTCCGGAAGGAAGTAAGATAAGCCAACCGCAAGGTGGATTTATGCTTTGGGTAGAGTTAGATAAAAGAATTGATACTGCTGAATTGTATGATAGAGCCATTCGTCAAAAAATTAGTATTGCTCCGGGCAGGATGTTTTCGTTACAAAACCAGTTTAATAACTGTATGCGATTAAGCTATGGTCAAAAATGGTCGGAACAAATTGAAGAAAAGTTGCAACAGTTAGGAACAATTGCTAAAGGGTTATTATGATCTTAGGTGATGTATTTATCCACCGCATTATCTAATTCTTCACTGATTACTTTAGCGTAAATCTGCGTAATGCCAATATCTGAATGGTCTAACAGTTTTGAAACGTACTTGATACGCATTCCCTTGTTCAAAGCATTGGTGACGAATATATGACGTCTCAAATAGAATGACAATGTAAAGAGTAATTCCATATCCTTACCCAATCTACGTAACTTCTGACCGCATAAAATATTTTTTGCATTGATGATATACGCCTGATAATCGGTATCGGCATCAAACCTTTCTACATCTTCCAGTATCGAAAAAACAAAATCCCTTGGTTCCGACATGCCTGTTTTGTATTGCTTCAAAATATCTAATGCCACTTTTCCGATTTTAAAACTGTGTTCCTTTTTCTTTTGCGAATGGTCTTTGTAATACGTTGTTCTTTCTTGTTATAATGCTTCCATTTCTCCGCCTTCACGTTGTAGCCAATTTTGAAGTGAAACAAAAATTAATAATAACAATATAAGAACGATGAACTTCCAAAAAAGTTGTTAGAAAAAATTGTTCAATTATTTGATAACTTAAGAACGGTTGACTTAAATAGTGATGATTATACAACTCTATTTACAGATTTAAATGGAATAAAGTCATTTGCAATTAATCTAATAAACTCTGAAAAAGATTTTAAAACTGCAGTTTACGAGTTACTAAGAAAAGTAAATCCAATTGGTCAACATTGGTTAGCTGTTATTGTGGCTTCTTGCTTACTTCCGAATTTTGTTTCACCAGTTCACTTCGTTCGGGTCTCCGAAAAATTCAAAAGTTTGCATTATATTTGTTACCAAGGACTGTTGTGTATAATATTATGAAAAAACTTCCAATAACTTTAATATATTCAAGACTAGTCATTGGATTTACAATTATTATATTAAGTATCAAGCATATTGAGAATTATAAATTCATTGCTATTTCATTATTAAGTATTGGATTACTTACAGATATTTTTGACGGAATAATAGCGAGAAAATATGATGTTTCATCCCAGCGTTTAAGGCGATTAGATTCAACAGTTGATCAATTTTTCTTTATCTCATTTGTCGTTGCAACATATATTCAATGTCCGGATTTTTTTAAATCTAATCTACCAAAACTAATTGCACTTTGTGGAATTGAAGTATTAACTTATCTTGTTAGTTTTATAAAATTTAAAAAAGAAATTGCTACACATTCTATTGGTGCAAAATTATGGACTTTGGTACTTTTCTCTACACTTGTTCAAATTATTTTGCAATGTAAATCTATACTTCTTTTCAATTTTTGTTTTTGGCTTGGTTTGATTACAAGAATCGAAATTATAGCTATTATTCTAATTTTAAAAGAATGGACAAATGATATACCTACTTTTTATCATTCAATAAAGTTAAGACAAGGAAAAGAAATTAAAAGGCATAAATTATTTAATGGATAAAAAACACTAAACACAACATCCATTATAAATTATGGCTACGCTTGGACAAGTTTTTCTAATTTCATTTTACCAGTATCCAAAAAATCCAAAAGTTTACATTACATTTGTTATCGCTCAGTTTGTGGTTTCCGTCACAATTTTATAGACGGGAACTTCCCAGTAATTTTGAAAATGAAATCGTCAATATCTAAAAATAAGAATACATTAAAAATACTTAATAAACTTATTGAAAGTGGTTATTACAAAGGTCTAATTGAAGATGACAGATTTGAATTAACTGACACCTATCCTTATCGCTTAAAAATAAACGGCAAATTAAATAATAAAGGAATCTTTGAGTTAAAAATAGAACATCATTTTGCTTTTATATATTTTTCAAGATTCTTTTTGATATTTGGAACAATATTTTCAATATTATATTTAAGCAAGGAAATCTGGATTCCTATTGCATTTCTAATTTTAATATTGTTGATTTTCAAGTTAAGTTCAAAAATTACAGAAAAAAAAGCTATAAACTTATTGCTTAAAAAAATTTTTGAAATTGAAATCAGAGATTTTGAATAAAAACTACATACAACAGCAATTAAAATAAATAGCTTAGTCAAGAATTTCCCAAAACCTACCCACAAAACCGCTCCCCTATCACCTTTCAAATAGAAACAAAACCGATATTTTCTAACGTAATCTCGGAACACTTTACCCAAATCAAATCCTGAATTTTATTTTTGGCATTGATCTTATCTTCAATACCATAAAAATTATTTCCATTTATGGAAAACCGTAAAAAAGACTTTCAATTAAGTTTTATATTTGAAAAATAATTCTTCTTCTTATAAAGAAAAGTTATATATATTTGACGATATTTACTAGTTGTAGCACATTTTGAAAGAAAAAACTATGATAAAAAAACTACTTATTACACTTTTAATTTTTACAATTCAAAACACACTTGCAAGCATAAATCCAATTTTAGTAACAGAATCAACTATTTCTTTGAATCTTGAAGAAACAGAAGAACTTTTTTTCAGTTTTGCAGAAGGTGATATTATAGAGTTTGATTTTGAAATGGTAAAAGGGAACAATATAAAAGAGATTGAAGTTTATGAATTGCCAAACAACAAAATATTTTCAGAGTTTAAAGCTGAAAAAATTTCAAAAAAACAAATTAATATAAGAAACAAAGGGCTTTATAAATTTAAATTTTACAGTTCTTCTCTTACGAAAAGAGTTTTCAAAATAAAAATTTATAGAATTCCAGCTGATGAATCGACCAAAAACTTCAATACAAACTGGAAATGGAAAACAATTCGAGATACAATTTATACACCATATACAAGTGATAGCATAACTGGTTATAAAACCATCAAATATAAAGAAAAGGTAAAAGAATTAATAAAAACAGAAAATATAGAGGATATATTGTTTAATAAAAGTCAACGAGTACATTCATTTTACAACGAAAATAAGAGTTATACTTACCTTCGTGTTGATTTACCAAATCAAATCTCTACTGAATTAAAAGAGGAAAAAGTTATCGCTTGGGCATATTGGATTGGAGTTGGTCAAGAAGCTCAAAAAGCGTATCAAGAAAATGCCAAATCTGTTGGAGATTTGGCAAAAGGTGTAACGTCAATCTATGGTACTCCTCTTGCAAGTTTAGCGGTTGGAACAATCACTGAATTACTTATTCCTAAAACTGGAGAAGATGTCTTCTACACCTTTATACCTGACCATGGAAATGCTGAAAAATTTGTAAATGGACAATCTTATTTACAATTCGACACTGGAAAAGGAATTGCGGCTTATGGTAAAAATTCTAATAGAACTCAAGGAACATTTTATATTGGATTACATAACGACAATCAATTTCAAGGAATCGATGTAGATGTCAAAGTAGTTGCTGTCAAAGAAGTAAAGACTTTTGCTATTATAGAATATGATAGGGAAAAAGAAGAACCAATAACTGTAACTCTAAACAAAACGAGAATGGATATAAATGAAACAAAAATTCGAGTTCCGGTTGAATAAAAAACATGTTACAATATTAGCTATAAATTATGGCGGCGCTTGCGCAAGTTTTCCGAATTTTGTTTCACCAGGTCGCACTTTGTGCTCGTGTCTCCTAAAATTCGAAATTAAATTCTAAATCTGAAATCGCTCGGTGTGTGGTTTTTCGCCACAATTTTATAGCCGAGGACCGTTACCAACATCAAACCTACCCAAAAAACCGCTCTCCTATCACTTTTCAAATAGAAACAAAACCGATATTTTCTAACGTAATCTGGGAACGCCTTACCCATATCAAATCCTGAATTTATTTTTGTATTGCTCTTATTTTCAAAACCATAAAAATTATTTCCATTTATGGAAAACCGTAAAAAAGACTTTCAATAAAATTTTATATTTGAAAAATAATTCTTCTTTTTATAAAGAAAAGTTATATATATTTGATGGTATATATAAATTGTATGTCATTTAAAATAAAAAACGAAATACAAAAATAACAATATGAAAAATCCTAAACTTGAAGTTTATAAAGTTATATTGAGTCCAACAAACGAGAAAAACAAAGATGTTATTTCATTTAGAGAATTATTTCTTTCAAAATACGATTTAGACGAAAAAACAAAAGACAAAAAATTATATACTACTTTTTTTGAAGATATCTTTAAATCTTCCGATTATAACGAAAATGAAAAATTAAGAAAAGCTTTTCGTTTAAGTAAAGATATTAAAATGAACTCTAGAGATTTTTTTGTTCACGGTGTTATGGAAGGTGGCGCCTTTGATGTTGGAAAAACTGCCGGTAATAGAAGAACAAAGAGAGACAGTCGTAAATTTCATAAAGACGTAATAATTCAAGATGATTTTTATTTTTTACTACAAACTCAACTTGATAAAAAAGTTGGTATTTTAATTATACAAACTTATGGTCAAGAAAACATTGATGATATTTTCAAACCTTTTATAAAAAAATTATTTAGAAAGGAAGGTTTAACTTTTGGTGCTATAATTGCACCTTTTATACCAAAAAGCATTGAAGAAATGGCTAAAACAACTGCTCTAGTTAGTGAACTTAATTATCAAACAAAAAACATAAGAATTAATCAACTTTCTGAAGATAAAAAAGATAAGTTAGAGGGTAAATTTAATCTTAAAATAACTTTAACTCCAGTAGATGGTAGCGTTCCACTACCAACTTTGGACAAATGGCGTAAAATGTTAGGCAAATCTCTTTTAAGACTTCCTGACAACGAAATGACTTTGGAAGATTTTAATTCAAAAACGGGATATATTAAAAGTAATACTTTAAAAAATCCAGCAAGATTTGAAATTGATGAAGAATCAGTTAAAATTAAACCAACACTTTATTTAGAAAAAATTGATGATGTTATTATTCAAGAAAATGGAACACCAGAATGGGAATCATTAAAAACTTATTGTTCAGAAACGCTTTTACCAGATTTAGAATTAGAAATATATGATTAAACCAAATACATATAATAATTTAAAAATCATTTTCAATGAAAGTTATCGTTGGAGAAATTCTGATTTATCATCAGACGGTACCGATAGAGAATTTACATTCTTTAGCAAAACAAATTTATGTATTATCCTTATTGCTATTACAATATCACTAGTAAATTCTGATATTAATGATACTGTTTTAAATGCAATTTTAACTTTTGCATCTATTTATTCTTCATTAATAATACCAGTAATTATAATGGTTTACGATAAATATATCCAAAATCCAGTAAATAATTTAACAGAAATACAACAAAAAAGTGAAGGCGCAAAATTAAGAGTGAAAATATTTAAAAATTTCACAAGCAGATTTGTTTTTACAGCTTTAGAAACTGTAATTATTGCTATTTTTATAATAATAATTATCCTTTTCTATAAATCTTGTTCTTATTCTAAAATCAATATCAATATTTGGGATTATCAGTTCGTTAAATTAAATAAAGAATCTTTTTTTATATTTTTAGATTTATTTTTTAATCAATGTGGAAAAATATTTTTTTTAACAATGATGGTCAGATTTTTATGGTTTATATTTTTTAGTATTGGTGCATTAGGGGATTTTTTTAAAAGTGGATTAAATGAATAAAAAAACAAACGCACAAAATCGGTTATAAATAATAACATAATCTGTATAACCTTCTAAATTTTGTTTCATCAGTTCATTTCGTTCGTGTCTCCGAAAATTCGAAATTAAATTCTATATTTGGTATCGTTCAGTGTGGTTTCCACCACTTTCTTTACCAAGGACTGTCCACCAACATCAAAACCTACCCACAAAACCGCTCCCCTATCACCTTTCGGATGGAAACAAAACCGATATTTTCTAACGTAATCTCGGAACGCCTTACCCAAATCAAATCCTGAATTTTATTTTTGTATTGCTCTTATTTTCAACACCATAAAAATTATTTCCATTTATGGAAAACCGTAAAAAAGACTTTCAATAAAGTTTTACATTTGAAAAATAATTCTTCTTTTTATAAAGAAAAGTTATATATATTTGGTGACATTTACTAGTTAATGATCAGACGATAAAGACGATAATTTTAAATATTAAAAAATATGAAAGTAGAAATTAACGTAATAAATGTTGAAGATGGTGACGCAATCATCTTGATGCTCTCAGACAAAGAAAGAAAATCATTAATCTTAATTGACGGTGGATATAAAAAATACTATCCTAAAGTTAAAAGAAGAATTGAAGAAGTTTTACCAATGTTTGACAACAAAATTGATCTTCTAATTTGCACTCATTACGACAACGACCACATTGGAGGTGTTGAAAAAATACTTGATGACTACCATGAAATAATTCAGCAAATTTGGATTCATAAGATAGATTCATCTCTTGACTCAACAATAAAGTTAATCGAAGGCAAGATTCAGAGCTTACAATCAACTTTGTTGCTTGAATCTGAAAAATATATCAAAAGTATAGAAGCCTACAATAACAATTTAATAATTGAGGGGTATAGGGACTTATTGAGAGTAATTCAAAAAATTAAATCCTATGGCTTAGACGATAAAGTTATTGGAGCTAAACAAGGTGATATTTTTTCGAAATTTCCTGAATTTTCAGTTGTTAGTCCTTCAGCAGCGTTTTACAATAATAACTTGCCTGAATTAAAAGAAGAAAGTATACTAGAAGATTTAAAAAACAATATTCGAATGAAGGCAACAAGTTTACCGACTTTATTAGAGTTACTATATGAATCTTATGATGAAAGTGGTGTCCCTGCTGATTATTGTGAACAATTAGAAAAAAGCAGCCTTGAAAATGGTGTAACAGCAACAAACATGGTTAGTATTGTTACATTATTAGAATTTGAAAATAAACGATTCCTTTTTACTGGTGACTCTGGAATTGAATCTTATGAATCCAACACACCTAATTGGGAAGAAAATCTTAAAGATTTATTCTTTTTAGTCGTTCCTCATCACGGAAGTAAAAATAATACATCCTCTAAAATGCTAAGTATCTTTAATCCAGTGCATGCATTTGTGTCTGGAAAAAGTTCCGTAAATAGACCTTCCGTATTTATTGAAAAATGTATAAGAACAAAAAGCAGATTAAAAACTTTTGAAGTTACAAATAGAGAAAAGAATACTTGGTATTTAAGTATGGACGAAAAAGGAAACTTCAAAAGAATATCCGAATAAAGCCCGAACCATTAACACAGGTTCTGAGTCAGACAAGGTGACGTGCAAAATTGGAGGTTTGTGGTTCTAATGAACTTCAGTAATAAATTAAAACTTTGTGCTCCGAAACCCGCCCGAACGCAAAACCCAAAAACGTTATAACTTATATTAAAAAAGCTTATGAAAAAAATCTATCTTTTTGTTATTTTTTGTTTTTTAAGTAAAATGTATTCTCAGGAAAAATTTATCTTTAACAAAGATGGATTTACTGATTATGTAGTTGTTGAGATAAATCAAAATTCTTCTGAATTGTATTCAAAAACTATTAATTGGATAAAGGAAACTTATAAAGATCCTGATAATGTAATAAAAATGACTATTGTGAATGACAAAATTAGAATTTACGCATATACAAATGAACTCATTTCTTATAATGTTGGAAAGAAAAAAGTAAATAATGATTCATATTACACAATAGAGGTTTCTTTCAAAGAAGGAAAATATAAATTTGATCCAACCGAACTCAAAATATCAAACCCTATGGGAAGTTCAACAGGCTTATTAGATGGTAGATCTTTATACTATGACGAAAAAGGAAAATTACCTAAAGGTTTTGAAGAAATACCTACAAAATTTGAAACATTTTTTAATAACTTAAATGAGTCTTTAAAAAACTATTTAGAAGGTAATTATAAAAGTAAAAGTTCTGATTGGTAATTAAAACATCGTCTATAAATTATGACTCTGTTTGTGGTTTTTCGCCACTTTCTTTAGCCGAGACCGTTCCCAACATCAAAACCTGCCCACAAAACCGTTCCCCAATCACTTTTCGGATGGAAACAAAACCGATATTTTCTAACGTAATCTCGGAACGCTTTACCCAAATCAAATCCTGAATTTCATCTTCGGCATTGATTCCGATAGTATCGGTTGCTAACGGACATTCATAAAAAATATCCATCGTTCGGTAGGGAACATTTTTATACAAATAATTATTAGGCGAAGTCGTGATGTATTTCAAATCTTTCGGTACAATCTGTAATCCCAATTCTTCCTGAATTTCCCGGCAAGCGGCTTCTTCCGCATTTTCACCCGGATCGATAAACCCGCCCGGTAAATCCCACTTTCCTTTATCAGGATCCACATTGCGCACCGTAAACAAGATTTGATCTTCAAACGTAAACACAACCGCCACCGCAGCGGCTATATTATGGTAATACGTAAAATCACAATCCAAACAATGAAAACGAACCGTATTCGTAAATTCAAAATGTTCAGATCTGCAATTCGGACAGTATTCAAAAATTGACATTGGTTATTGGTTATTGGTTATTGGTTATTGGTTATTGGTTATTGGTTATTGGTTATTGGTTATTGCAAAATTACTTTTAACATTATTAAAAAAGTAAACTTATACAATTACATTACAATTATTTATCTTCTATTATTAACATAAAGCGTTAATCCATAATAAATTAATCCAGTTCCTATAATTCTATAAATTACAGAAAATACAGGAACAGACAAAGCTTTTTCATCTATAAACAAAGCAATGAACATATTGGAAATAAAAAAACTTAATAAAACTCTAACAAATGTTATCTTTAAATATCTCATGAATAAAACTACTATTTTATCAACATCAATTTAAAATGTTGTATCACTTTTCAAAACAATAAATACAAACTAGATTATTGATTATTCTACATTTTATATTCAACATTCCTTGTTCTTCTCCTTTCAACTTTTTACTTTTTACTTTTTACTTCGTAAAAACCCGATTTTCTTGTTCGCTTACGCGGATAAAAGTCGTTCGTTTTGACAATTCTTTCAGTTGAGCTGCGCCCACATACGTACACGTACTTCGCAAACCGCCTAAAATATCCAAAACGGTATCTTCCACAGCACCACGATACGGAACTTCAACGGTTTTTCCTTCGCTAGCGCGATATTCGGCAACACCACCGGCGTGTTTTTCCATCGCCGTAGCCGAACTCATCCCGTAAAACAATTTATAACGTTCGCCGTTGCGTTCGATCAATTGGCCGCCGCTTTCATCGTGTCCTGCTAACATTCCGCCCAACATCACGAAATCAGAACCGGCACCGAAAGCTTTCGCCACATCGCCCGGAATACTGCAACCGCCATCGCTAATAATGTGTCCGCCCAATCCGTGAGCCGCATCAGCACATTCAATAATTGCCGACAACTGCGGATAGCCTACTCCTGTTTTAACACGAGTGGTACAAACCGAACCCGGACCGATGCCTACTTTCACAATATCAGCGCCCGAAAGCAACAATTCTTCCACCATTTCGCCTGTCACTACATTTCCGGCAATAATGACTTTTTCCGGTAAAAGTGCGCGCATTTTTTTGACAAATTCCACAAAATGTTCCGAATAGCCATTGGCCACATCAATACACAAAAACTGTAACCTCGGATTTTGTTCAAAAATCAATTGTATCTTTTCCACATCTTCTTTTCCCGTTCCCGTGCTCACCGCTATACACTGCTCAATGGCTTCCGGAGCTTCACTCATAAATTGTTTCCACTCGGCAACCGAATAATGTTTATGAACAGCCGTAAACATCTTTTTTTGAGCCAATGCCAATGCCATTTCAAAAGTGCCCACCGTATCCATATTCGCTGCCATAATCGGAACACCTTTCCACACCAGCGGACTGTGCCTGAATTTATATTCACGTTCCAAATCGACTTGCGAACGACTGCTTAAGGTTGAACGTTTGGGACGAATCATAACATCTTTAAAACCCAATTTTAAGTCTGCTTCTATTCTCATACGATACGGTTTTGTTGCTATAAAATTACAATAAAGAGCTTTTTAGCTCACATTTAGTTATCAAGAAAGCCTATAATTTATCAACAATTTAGCCTTAAAAAGCTATTTTTGTGCCATGCAAAAACTTGTCATCATAGGAAGTGTTTGGCCTGAACCCCAATCCACCGCAGCCGGAAGCCGAATGTTACAGCTCCTTTCTCTTTTTCAGGAAATGGACTTTGATATTTCTTTCCTTTCGGCGGCAACAGCCAATGAATTTTCCTTTGATGTGCGCCAATGGAACATTACGCCTTATTCCATTCAACTGAATCACAATAGTTTTGACGAATTGATTACAAAACTGAATCCGGATGTGGTGGTTTTTGACCGTTTTATGATCGAAGAACAATTCGGTTGGCGCGTAGCCGAAAATTGTCCAGATGCCTTACGGATTCTGGATACCGAAGATTTGCATTTTTTGCGAAAAGCCCGAGAAGCTGCTTTTAAACAAAATAGAACCTTGGTTTTTGAAGATTATCTCAACGATACATTCAAACGCGAACTGGCGGCTATGTATCGCTGCGATTTAAGTTTGATTATTTCTAAATTCGAAAGGGATTTACTAACCCAAACGTTCCAAATGGATACTTCGCTGTTGGAATATCTTCCGTTTTTAGTGGATGTTCCTCCTACTTCTTCTAATGTAGCTTTTGTAGCAAGAGCACATTTTGTAAGCATTGGCAACTTTTGGCACGAACCCAATTGGCAAACGGTTTTACAACTGAAAAAACTGTGGAAATCCATCAAAAAACAACTGCCACAAGCGGAATTACACATTTACGGCGCTTATGCTACCGATAAAGTCTACCAACTGCATAATGAAAAAGAAGGCTTTTTAATTAAAGGCAGAGCCAATAGTGTTGAAGAAGTCTTCTCAAAAGCCAGAGTTCTACTGGCTCCTATTCCGTATGGTGCGGGTTTAAAAGGAAAATTGTTAGAAAGTATGCTTTTCGGTCTGCCGAATGTCACTACCGAAATGGGTGCCGAAGCCATGAAACACAACGAACTTTGGAACGGCTATATCACCGATGACGAATCGGAATTTGTGGAAAAAGCTATTGAATTGTACACCCATGAAAGTCTTTGGAACCAAAGTCAGCAAAACGGTTATACCATTCTTCAACATGAATTTACCAGAACACTCTTTGCTTCCAACTTTAAAAACAGAATACAGCATTCGCTCAAAAACTTGAAAGCACATCGCAACCAAAACTTTTTAGGTCAAGTTTTTCAACATCAATCTCTTCAAAGCACTAAGTTTATGAGTAAATGGATTAGTTTGAAGAACAGGATTTAATCATTCAAAAGAAATTAATCAGGAACATTTAAAGTAAACTTTCCATTCAAAACATACTGAGTACCAACTGGTGTATTACAGAATATAATACTCATTGTCTCCCCATTATTTTCTACATAGAATTTTGTACCCGGACTAGCAATAGCTCCTCCGTATCCTCCGTATCCCCAATCATTTATAGATAGTTTAGCATATCCCTGTGATAAATTAATATTACTACCAAAATCAGAAGAATTGGTTACTGTATATTCTCCTGTTAGTGGATAATTACGTCCTATTTCATCAAAATTCACCTTAATTCTTGCAGTTGAACTATAGGTTAATGTCTCAAACTGTAAGTTTCCTTCTCCAAAAGAATAAGAAGGATAAGTAACATCAACATTATTAATATTAATCTGGCTTGTTGTTAAATTTACATAATTATCAGTTGAGGGCTGGCAAGGAATATCTGTTCCTGTTGTAAACTCATACACTTTTCCATACCCGACACCTATTTCGTTTATTGCATAAACTGTATAATAATATTTAGTAGATGATTCTAAACCAGTATAAATAGTATAAAACTCTCCTAAACGACTTCCTACTTCAATTTTTATATCATTAACGGTAGGATTACTATTGGTACTGATTACCAAACCATATTCTGTAACATCTTTACCACCCTCACTTAAAACTATACCTCCTAATGATGCTGAGTTTATCTGAACACTACCCGGTTCATACGTTTCAACAACAGGAACGATATAATTATAGTTTTCAACTTCGCAACTTACTAAAAACAAGACAAATAGGACTATTATTTTTCTCACAATATTAAATATTATTTAACCAACCATTTTTTGGTATATATTTGCAAAAATATAAATAAATGTCTGCTAATAATTTTTTTAAATCACTAATTTTATTTTTTAGTTTAATAACTGTCAATCATTCTTATTCCCAATTTGATGGTAGATTCGGAGTTGGTATATCAGGAAATAACTATGTAACTGATGCTAATTTTTTACTGTCAAAATCAAAATTGGGTTTTGGGGTTTCATTGATTGGTACTACTGTTTTTAGTGATCATTTTGAATTATTTGTAGAAATAAATTACTCTAGGAACAATATGTCTTTTATAGGAAGAGAAAGCGAGTTATCTAATCCCGAAGAACTTAATTTTCATTTAGATAAGTTCAATATTCCTATCATCTTAAATTATACGTATCTGAATACCAAAGATCTTGCTCTAGGTATAGAAATGGGACCAACCATTAGTATCTTAAATAATTTCGTCCTAAATGATGATGAAAAAAGCGATTACTTGTTAGATCCCTATTATATTAGAACTGAATGGATGGAGTTTGATTCTCAAAATGAAAAGATATCATTAAATGTATTTGGAACCGTTGGATTAAGCGCAGAGTACAATCAATTCCTTGTTAATTTACGTTATAATCTTAGTATAACTGATCCATATAGAAAAGTTCCTTTCTATTCGCCATATTTTACTCCATCCGGAAAAGACAGTTATTTTGCATTATCGCTAACATACATGTTTGAAGAAAAATAAAGCAATCTAAAATCTATTTACCCGTGTACCGTTTCTTTAGTTCCGTAGTTTTGGATGATTTTTGCTTCGGCTTCTAACCATTCGTTCCAACGTTTTTCTACGTCAATATCTCCGGCATATTTGCGGGCAAAATTGATAAATGTAGTGTAATGCATAGCTTCGCTTTCCATGAGTTCGCGGTAAAACTGAGCCAATTCCTGATCTTCAATATTTTCGCTTAACACTCTGAAACGTTCGCAGCTTCTGGCTTCGATCATCGCGGCAAACAGCAAACGCTCTATAAGACCTGATTCACGCGAACCGTCTTGATTTTGCTTTAAATATTTCATCAATTCGTTGACATAATCGTCTTTTCGCTCGCGTTTGAATTCGTAACCGCGTTGAATAATAATATCGTGAACCATTTTAAAATGTTCCATTTCTTCGATTGAGATTTTCAACATCTCTTCCACCAAATCCTGCTTCTCTGAATTATTGATAATCAAATTAATCGCATTAGTGGCTGCTTTTTGTTCGCACCAAGCGTGATCTGATAAAATTTCTTCAAGATTTCCTTCGGCAATGTTAGCCCAACGCGGATCGGTAGGTAATTTTAAACGAAACATCATTTTTCTCTGTAATTACTATTCGTCTGCAAAAATACTATTATCTGCGAAATATTAAAATTATATAACAAACTATCCGAATGTTATAAAATGAAAAGCATGAAACCGAACTAACTTGCGAAAGAATTAAAAATCAAATTATTATGAAAAATTTAAGTTTAGTTATCGCAGGTGTTGCACTATTGGGAATAGTGGCTTGCAACGAAAAGAAGGAAGAACAACCTGAAACTATTGTTATTGAACAAGAAGCTGCACCACAGACAGAAGAAACCGATGGAACTTCGTTAAGTGTTAGCAAAGATGGTGTGGAATTCTCAGATCAAAATGGAGAAAACAGTACCGAAATTAGTATTGATGCTTCAGAAAGCGAAAAAGGTAAAGGAAAATAAACAGAAACTCTCAATGCGTTATTATAAAAAAGAGTGTCTCAAAAATATCTTATTATCAGATTCTGGTAATATATAAATTCAGAAATGCTGAGTTTCTATTTTTGAGACATTCTTTTTATAGTTTAATTTCCCATTCTTTATCAGGATTGTAGCAAATTGTTCCTTTTTCAATATATAACGGACAATCAAAATTATTGGTATACAATCCGCCGGTTCCTAAACCTTGTGGCATAGTACTGTTTAAAGTATAGGTAAATTGCGTAATGGCATTTAACCCCACATTACTTTCTAAAGCGGAAGTAATCCACCAACCGATATTGTGTTTTTCAGCCAAAGTAATCCACTCTTGTGTTCCTTTGAAACCACCCACTAAACTCGGTTTTAAAATAATGTATTGCGGTTGTATTTTTTGTAATAAGGCTTCTTTCTTTTCTACTCCAAAAATACCAATCAATTCTTCATCTAAAGCTATCGGTAAGGGAGTTACACGACACAATTCAGCCATTTTATCTTCATTTCCTTGACGAATAGGTTGTTCAATACTATGCAACTTATACTTTGCTAATTGCTGAAGTTTATTCAATGCGACATCCAAACCAAAAGCACCATTGGCATCTACTCTGATTTCAATAGTATTTTCATTAAAATTCTGGCGAATGAAATGTAATAAGCCTAATTCTTTTTCGAAATCAATAGCTCCGATTTTCAATTTGATGCATCTAAAACCGTCGGCTAATTTGGCTTCAATTTGTTCTTTCATAAAAGCCTCTTCTCCCATCCAAATCAATCCGTTGATTTCCATTCCTTTTTTTCCTTGTGTAAACTCAGAAGGAAATAATTCAAACGGATTTTCGGAAGCCAGAGAAAGAAAAGCCATTTCTACTCCAAATTGAATGGAAGGAAACGCTGTTAGTTCTTCCCAAAGCTGTTCTTTTCCCAAATGGATATTTTGGCAAACCCATTGCAGTTTTTCTTCATAATCCGGTCGGTCGTCAATAGAAAGCGTACGCAAAATTCCGCACTCTCCTATTCCTGTTTTTCCGTTGTCTTCTAAAAATAAAAACCAAGTTTCCTTCTCGGTCAAAACACCTCTCGAAGTACCACTTGGTCTTTTAAAATTTAGAATGTATTTTTTATAACTGGCTTTCATTTTGCAATAGCAATAGCAATCTCAAGTTCAATGTCAAAAAATAAGTTTTAAAACTATGTAATTGAAGTTGAGATTGCAATTGATTTTGAGTTTTTAAAATTCAATACTTTTACCTATTTCTAAAAGAATCAACTCTTTTCCTTTAGCTGCAAATTTATCTACTGCCGCTGCATGATCAATTTCGATGTACCCAAAAGTATCAAAATGGTAACCCAAAACTCTATTACATTCTACAAAATCAGCTGCAATCACCGCATCATCAACATCTATGGTAAAGTTACTTCCAATCGGTAAAATGGCTAAATCCAATTTGGTTCGCAACGGAATCAATTTCATATCCATAGTCAAAGCAGTATCTCCGGCTATGTAAATATTTCTTTCTGCAGTTTCTAAAACAAAACCTCCGGGCTGACCTCCATAAGAACCATCCGGGAAAGAAGATGAATGTAACGCAATTACATATTTAAGTGTTCCAAAATCAAAATTCCAGCTTCCACCATGATTCATCGGGTGCGTTTGGAAACCTTTATTGGCAAAATGATACGCTATTTCGGCATTAGAAACAATTACAGCATTGGTTCTTTGTGCAATAGCTTCAACATCTAAAATATGATCTTGATGTGCGTGAGTTACTAAAATATAATCGGCTTTAAGGTCGTCAATATTAATGTGACTCGCTTTTGGATTTCCGGTAATAAACGGATCGACCAAAAGGTGTTTTCCGTTTACTTCAATTCCTAAAGAGGCGTGTCCGTAAAATGTTATTTTCATGATTTGATGTATTTAATAGTTAGAAATTATCTTAAAAATATAATACTTAGCAAAAATAGTATGCTGATTAAAAATGTTCCTAAGGCCACTATTTTTAGTTGAGAATCAAGATTTCTGGATTCGACTTCTGTTGTATTTTTTACAAATAAAAGATGTTTGATGAACAAAACAGCACAAAAAACGCCATGAACGGGAAGGATATTCATTATCACTTCAGCAATTATAAATAAAATTGATGCTCCAAAAATTAGAAAAAAATGATAATTTTTAGCTTTTTGAAACCCTAATTTTACCACTAACGTATTTTTTCCTGCTGCTTTATCATTGTGAATATCTCGCATATTGTTAAGGTTAAGCACTGCAATACTTAAAAATCCAATGGCTGTTGCCGGTAACCAAACAACCCAATCTAAACTTTTGGTATACAAAAAATTAGAACCGACAACGCTGACTAATCCAAAAAAGATAAACACAAATAAATCGCCCAGTCCACTATAACCATACGCGTTTTTACCTACTGTATATTTGATAGCTGCTGTAATTGACGCAATACCTAAAACCGTAAAAACTATAGCATATAGAAAATTTTCTTTTCCAAATGAAATATAGATTAATGCTAAAGCACTAAAAAAGGACAACACAGAAAATAAAATGACTGCTTTTTTCATTTGTGCTGCCGTAATAATTCCTGCGGCTACAAGACGCTGCTCGCCTATTCGGTTAGCGTCGGTTCCTTTTACACCATCTCCATAATCATTGGCAAAATTGGATAATATTTGGAACAAAAGCGTTGTAATAATGGCTCCGGTAAAAATCAATCCGTTAAAAGTATTTTGGTAAATCGCAAAAGCGCTACCTACAATAATACCTGATACGGATAAAGGCAGCGTGCGTAAACGTGCTGCTTGAATCCAGTGTTTCATTTCGTGTAATGATTAGTGAAAAAGTAAAAAGTGATTAGCTAAACTTTAGGAACTAATCACTTTTTACAATTACTTATTAAGGAATATATTTCTTTTCAAAGTTAGGTTTACGTTTTTCTAAAAACGCATTTCTTCCTTCAATTGCTTCGTCGCTCATATAAGCCAAACGAGTGGCTTCTCCGGCAAATACTTGTTGTCCTACCATACCATCATCCGTAAGATTCATGGCAAATTTCAACATCTTAATTGAAATAGGCGATTTTTCTAAAATTTCCTGAGCCCATTGGTAAGCCGTAGCTTCTAATTCGTCATGAGGAATTACTGCATTGACCATTCCCATTTCGTAAGCATCTTGAGCGGAATAATTTCTACCTAAAAAGAAAATTTCACGCGCTTTCTTTTGTCCGACTAACTTAGCCAAATAAGCCGATCCGTAACCTGCGTCAAAACTAGTTACATCGGCATCAGTTTGTTTAAAAATAGCGTGTTCTTTACTGGCCAATGTTAAATCGCAAACTACGTGCAACGAATGTCCGCCACCAACAGCCCAACCGTTTACTACGGCAATAACTACTTTTGGTGTGAAACGAATTAAACGTTGAACTTCTAAAATATTCAAACGGTGATACCCATCTTCACCAACATAGCCTTGGTAACCACGCGCTTTTTGGTCGCCACCGCTACAAAAAGCATATACGCCGTCTTTTGGAGACGGTCCTTCCGATGACAATAAAATTACTCCGATTGAAGTATCTTCGTGTGCATCGTGAAAAGCTTCCAGTAATTCTTTAGTCGTTTTTGGTCGGAATGCGTTGCGCACTTCCGGACGGTTAAATGCAATACGAGCAACGCCATTGCACTTTTTATAGGTAATATCATCAAATTCCCTTGCGGTTTTCCATTCGATTGTACTCATATTTAAACTATTGTTTTTTTAATTGAAAAAATTCTAAGACTATCCTAACTTGGGATAATTATCTACAAATTTAATGCTTTCGACATAGTTTTAAAACTTTATTTCAAACCAATCTTATTTTTAAAGCTGTTCCATTAAATCTTAAAGCTAAAAAGCAGGTGTTCTTTACATTTTCTAAATAGATTGTATTTTTATTACAGACTTGATAATCTCACTATTTTTAAGCATTTTTTAGACTTTTATCTTAACAATTTGTTTTATCTTGCAGCTTCTTAAAATTGAAAAACATGAAAAAAACTCTTATTTCAGCAATAAGTTTACTTTCTGCTTGCTATACTTTTGCCCAAAATTACGAATTCAAAGAAGTTATTGACTTAGATCATTTACCTGTTATTTCTCAAGATAGAACCGGAACTTGCTGGAGTTTTTCTACTTCTTCTTTTCTGGAATCAGAAATCATTCGCAAAACCGGAAAACATATTGATTTATCGGAAATGTATCAAGTGAGAACCACTTATCCTAAAAAAGCGGAAAATTATGTGATGCGTCAAGGAAGTGCTCAGTTTAGTGAAGGAGCTTTGGCACATGATGTTATCAATAGTATGAGAGATTATGGCTTGGTTCCTGTTTCAGTATTCACTGGACTTTCGGAAGAAGAAAAAGCACATAATCATGCTGAGTTAGTTGCTGTTTTACAAGCTATGGTAAAAACGTATGTTGAAAATCCGGCAAAAAAATTATCTCCAAAATGGAAAGATGCTGTTGCTAAAGTCTTAGACACTTATTTAGGGGAAGTTCCTTCTGAATTTACGTATGAAGGAAAAAAATATACACCTAAAAGCTTTTTGGAATACACTAAGTTAGATGCTAGCGAATATGTTACGTTAACTAGCTTCATTAATTACCCTCTATATCAGCCATTTATTTTAAACATTCCTGATAATTTTTCAAATGGAAGCTTATATAATCTTCCTTTAGACGAATTTATGAAAGCTATTGATTTTGCTTTAGAAAAAGGATATACATTAGCTCTAGATTGTGATGTTTCAGAGACTACTTTTTCTGCGAAATATGGAATTGCCTTTATTCCTGAAAACAGCGAAGATGAAAAAACAGGTTTAGCCGAAATTGTAAAAGAAAAAATAATAACTCCTGAATATCGCCAACAAGAATTTGAAAACTTTGATACAACTGATGACCACTTAATGCACATTGTCGGTAAGTTAGTTGACCAAAAAGGAAATGTATATTACAAAGTAAAAAATTCATGGGGAACTGATGAAAAAAGAGTTAAAAATGGTGGTTATGTTTACATGAGTGCTGCTTATTTACAACTGAAAGCTATTTCTGTTTTGGTAAATAAAGAAGGGGTAGATAAAAAGCTTCAAAAAGCATTACACTTGTAAGATATTGCCCCAAACTATGATTTTTAAGTCCGCTACTGATTTGGTGATCAAAATTACTTTTGGTTTCATTATATTGTTGTTGCTCATTGTTGCTTTATTCAGCATAAGCATTAACAATATTTTTTCCACAGCACTAGCATTTATTGTTAATGTTACTGCTATCATTTTATTAGTGTGGATTTATTTCAGAACTGAATACAAAATAGAAAATGATATTCTATATTGTATTTCCGGCCCCATTAAAAAGAAAATTTCTATTCTTGAAATTGTAAACATCAGTTACCATTCAGGTATAATAGTCCCAATTGCTCTTAAACTATCGTTAAGCAGTACCGGTTTAATTATTAACTATGGTAAATGTGATGAGATTTATATTTCGCCCGAGGATACAGATCTTTTTCTTCAAAAATTAAAAAACATAAATCCTAATTTTATTATTACTTCCCCTAAGAATGCCTAAACCTCATATTTTATTATATTTTACATTATACTTCCTGATAATAGCTTGCCAGAAACAAAAACAGACAGAACCTGTTGTTACAAAAGAAATGAATCATCAGCAGCCTAAAGATGCTTTTCCTGTAGCTTTTCATCCTGTTACTGATGCTTATAAAGATTCTTTACGTCCTAAAATTGAACATTTTTTTAAGGAAACAATTGAAGATGATGATTTTAGTGGCGGTATTTTAGTGGCTAAAAACGGTAAGATTTTGTATGAAGATTATCAAGGATATGTAGATCATCACAATAAAGTAAAGGTTACAAAACATACTACATTACATTTAGCTTCTATTAGTAAAGTGCTTACTGCGGCTGTCATTTTACGAATGATTGACCAAAAACAATTGAAGTTAGACCAAACATTAAAAAGTATTTTCCCTGAATTTCCTTATAAAGAAATTACTATCCGAACACTTTTAAATCACAGAAGCGGTTTACGTCGATATAGTTATTTTACCGATGAAACCGGAGTTTGGAACAAAAATGAAATGTTAACCAATCAAGATATTTTAACGATCTTATGTACTAAGAATATTCCGTTAGAATTTAAAACCAATAAACGTTTTGCCTACTGCAATACTAATTATGCATTATTAGCTTTAGTAATTGAAAAAATAAGCGGTAAAACGTATAAAGAAGCGATGAAAGAATTGCTCTTTGAACCATTACAGATGAAAGACACTTTTGTATTTGATTATTTTACCCAAAAAGATTCTGTTCCTCTATCTTATAAAAGCACATGGAAAACCATTCCTTACGATTACTTAGATGCTATTTATGGTGATAAAAACATTTACTCTACTCCGGAAGATCTGCTAAAATTTGACAAAGCCACCTATTCCAATCAATTCTTTTCTGACAGCTTGCGAAAAGAAATCTTCAAAGGTTACAGTTATGAAAAAAGAGGTGATAAAAATTATGGTTTAGGGATTCGTCTTCGTGAATGGGATGATGCTTCCACTTTTTATTATCACAACGGTTGGTGGCACGGTAACACAACGTCTTACATCACCTTGAAAAACGATACTGTAACTTGTATTGCCCTATCCAATAAGTTTACTAGAAAAGTTTACCAAATGAAACGCGTCTCTGTTTTATTTGGGAATTATCTTTTTAATTTGGAAGGAGACGAATAATTAACTTACAAAATATAAATAATCAGGATTATTTCTTTTATTTTTTTATTTATTTTTAATCTAAATAAGAATAATTTTTATACTTTTGGACTCAAATTTTTGAGCCTTGAAATTACTATACATTATCCTGTTTTCATTATTCACTCAAGTAATAGTTTCCCAAGCTACACTAAAAGGAAAAGTAATCTCTTTTGAAACAGGAGAATCTATTCCAAATGTAGATATCATTGAAAATAATTCTAAAAAGTGGACTCTAACTGATGAAAACGGAGAATTTCAACTTACACTCAATACAACAATACCTGCGGTTATAACGGTTAAAATTCTAGGAAAAGAAGCGCAAAACCTTACTATTATTCCTCAAGATTTTTCTAGAAGACTCCTAATAAGTCTAAAAGATGCAAACTTACGATTAAATGAAGTTGTAGTTTCTTCTCAAAAAGGTAAAAATTATTCTGAAATTGTAATCGGTAATGAAGCCATTAATCAAGTGCAAGCTTTTTCAATCAATGAAGTTTTAGAACAATTACCGGGTCAAGCCATGACTAATTTGGATTTGAACGAATTCAAGCCCATTGTTTTCAGAACTTCGCGCCCTATAAATGTAAATGATGAAGGTTTTGGTAATAAATCCTTTGGTACTGCAGTTGTTGTCGATGGTATTCCTCTTTCAAACAACGAAAACATGCAATCTTATGGAGCAGGTACTTCCTCTCTTCCATTTTCACCTAATTATTTAGGCTATGGAGATTCGACCGGAGCATATGATTCTAACGGTTATTTTTCTAATGCTAATTTCGGAACCGATTTAAGACAGCTTCCTACTAACAATATTGAAAAAGTGGAAGTTGTAGAAGGAATTCCTTCGGCTAAATATGGGGATTTAACATCCGGATTGATTAAAATTGAGCAAAAAGCGGGTAAAACGCCTTATCAAGTGTATACTTCACTACGTGATGGTGCTACCGAATATGGTTTTAGTAAAGGTTTTCGTTTAAGTGAGAGAGCCGGAGCTATAAATTTTTCCATTTCAAATTTAGAATCTGACAGTAATCCAAGAGAAGGGTTTACAAAATACAACCGAACTACTTCTAATTTAATCTGGTCTTGGAACAACAAGAAAAAAAATATCAAAAACTCTGTTACACTTAGTTATGCCTTTAATGATGATGATGTAAACTATGATGAAGAAAATGCTGACCAAAAAAAAGTAAGAAACGAGAAAAAAGATTTCTCTTTTGCTGATAGATTCAAATGGAACTTTGATGAAGGTTCTTTTTTTGACAATATGGATATCAACTTCAATTTTACTTATACTAAACAATTGTCTTTTGAATCTAAATTAGTAAACGGAGGCGGAAATGTTGTGGGAACAAGTACAACCGAGGGTGTTTACTACGGTTCATATACACCTATAAGCTATACAAGTATTAAAGCCGTAGAAGGAATTCCTCTCTCAAGCTATTTTTCTACCGATTTATACAAAACATTTACTACAGGAGATTGGAAACACAATGTATCTATTGGTACGTCTTTTAGAATGAGTGATAACAAAGGACGTGGACGATTAGGAAGTCCGGAAACTATGATTAAAAATTATCCGGATCAAGGTTTCAGACCTTACAATTTCGGAGACAATGTAAGAGCTGAATTTCAAGCTTCTTTATATGCCGAAGATAACATTACCAAACAATGGAATACAAACGAATTTAATGTAAGTACCGGTCTTCGTTATGACAATATGTACGGAACTTCATTAATAGCCCCTCGTATCAATTCTTATTTTTCAGGTGAAAAATATAAAATCAGAGGTGGTTTTGGTCTTACTTCAAAAGCTCCTTCACTGAATCAAATCTATACAGGCTCTCGCTATTATGATGCTACTTTAGCCGATGTAAGACTTCCGGGATATTACAATGTCAATGTAGTACAAACCTTTGTTGATTATGCCGACAATAAAGACTTAAAACCCTCAAAAAGTATACGTTCAGAATTAGGGTTTGATTATAAACTGCCTTTTGGAACCATTAACTTCACAGGATATTACAACAAATTATATGATGGAATTACTTCCGAAGGGATACCGTTAAAAAGAGAAATGGCACAACTTAATATTCTTTATGATGATCCTAATCCGCCTACTTATGAAATAGCAGGTTACCAAACCACATATTTTCAATTGAGCAAATTAGTCAACAAACTAGAATCTACAGATAAAGGAGTTGAAATGTTTCTAAACATCAAAAAAATGCCGATTCATAACATCACTTTGGACATTCAGGGAAGCTACGTTGAAACTGAAACATGGAACGGATCAGATACATTTTTACGTTCTACAGATGTTAGTTCAGAAGAAAAATATGGAGTTTATGGTGCTTATACTCATTACTATAAACAATTTCGCTTGGGAGCCAATTTAAATTATCACTTACCTAAAATAGGCTTAATTATTTCGGTTAGAAGCGAACATTTTATTACTGATCATAATTATTATACCCAAAACAATTTTCCTTATGCTTATTTAGATGCTGATTTAAACAAAGTACTTATTCCTGAAGCAGATAGAACAAATACTACTTTATATGGTCACATTATCAGAAACGGAAATCCTTATGATAGAAATACAGATAAAGTATATAATAACTTCCATTTAAGAGTGTCTAAAGATTTTTTAAACGGATTCAAATTTTCATTCTACGCTAGTAATTTTCTCGATCTTAAACCTACGGGATATTATATTTATAATGGCGCATATGAGAAAAAAGTCAATCTTTATTTTGTACAACTTTCATTTGGAACTAGAATAGAATATCAATTTTAATTAACCTAATTTACTTATATAATGAAAAAAATACTTTTACTTATTACAGCTGTCATTGCCTTGACTTCATGCTCGGATGATGATTTTGGCGGAAACGGAAACCTACAACCTGTAAGTTTTAATGTAGAACTAAAATATGACACTACATCTTATAATGGTGAAGCTGTAAATGCAGGAAATGTTACTTTGACAAATACTACTACGGGAGATATTTATACCGCAACTTCAAACACTAGCGGAATAGCATCATTTACATCTGTTTTACCGGGAAGTTATACTATCACTGCTACCAAAAGTATGGAAAGTACTGAGTTTTCAACTACTTTTGGTTATGCTCCTTCAACTTCTGAAATTCTTTTTAATGGTTCACAAGAAGCGGTGACAGTAAATGTTAATGTAACATCTACAACTGTTATTTTAAAATCGGCAAGAATTGGAGACTTAGTCATTAAACAAATTTACTATGCTGGTTCAAATTCTACTCAAGGAGCTGTATTTCGTGATCAATTCATTGAAATTCACAACAATTCTAATGAAATAATTTATGCTGATGGTTTATATATTGGTCAATTATACGGAAGAACAAGTACTTCAACTGCTTCTTACACATTAACAACGGGACAATTTGACTGGAGCCAATCTATCGGTATGACTTCTGGTTCTTCGGCAAATACAAACTATGTTTATGCAGACTATGTATTCCAAATACCGGGAACAGGACAAGACTACCCTATTCAACCAGGAGCTAGTATTGTTATTGCGCAATCTGGGTTAAATCATAAAGCGCCACTTACAAATAACAATGGAGACCCTATGACTGTTCAGAATCCTGATTTAACGGTAGATTTAAGCGGAGCCGATTTTGAGGCATACTTAGGTGATTTCCGCGCATCATACGGAGAGTCTGTTTATTTATATGATGTTCAAAATCCGGCTGTTACCGATTTATTAATTGCTTACTGGGGACGTCCTGGATATTACAGTGGAAACAAAGACTTCTTAATGGATAATCCCGGAAGAGATAGTTTTATTATTTTCCGTTCTGAAGATTTTAATACTTATTCAGATTTTCCTGATCCTTCTGTAACTGCTGAAGGAAGCTCTACTAAATATTTCTTGCAAATTCCTACTTCTACAATCATTGACGGAGTGGATCTACAACACTTTAATCCAAGCAACCAACGTCCTAAGATGTTGCCTTCTGAAGTAGATGCTTCTTACACAAACTGTGATGCTTCATTTAACTCACAATCAGTTATTCGTAGAACTAAAACTACTATTGATGGAAGAGTTATCTTAGAAGACACAAACAATTCTGCCAATGATTTTGTGAAACTGGCAATGGCAAATCCAAGAGGTTTTGCAAACTAAAACAGAATGAAATCAAATTCAACAATGAATTTAAAATTAAATATTACATTTTTAATGGTATTCGTCAGCTGTGCCCTTCAGGCACAGCTTTCAGATACTATTGCCATCAAACAAAATATCTTTTTCAATTCTTTTCAAACCCAACTTTGGAAAAATCCTCTATTCTATACAGAACAACAATTCAAAGATTATACTTTTACTCAGATTAATTTCTCTCAAAACAATTCCAACTTAAAACGAGTACAGTCTGCCGAAAAAACAAATCGCTATGCTTTTACTACCGAAGGAATTTTTAATCTGAATTCCAGAAGTAGATTTTTTGGCGATGTTTCTTTGTCAAAATATTATGAAAAAGAAATCGGTTACTCCTTTTCTTCTGAAAGAACAGATGATCAAAATGTACTTTCCCCTAACTATTTTTATGCTCCTAAAAAAGGAAATTGGGAACACCAGCAATATTGGCTGCAAGGCGGTTTTTCACATCATTTTGAAAACAACATAGTAATGAGCGTTAAGCTATTTGGCGATTATAAAAAAAGTTTCAGAACAATTGATCCCAGACCACAAATTGTATATGCACATTATGGAGGCGAATTAACTTTTGGCTATAAAATAAAATCACATACAGTTATTTTTAGCGGTTTATTATCCCGTAAGAAAGAAAATACTTCCATCATTTATATGGATGACTATAAGAATGCTCCTGTTTATACCGAAACATTTACTCGCTTTTCTACAGGATATGGGCGTACAACTTTTGATAACTCCTATCAAAGTCACATCGATTTATTTACCGATAAAGGATTTGGAATGGGATATCAGTTTTCTAAAGAAAAATGGAATATAAACAGTACTTACCGTTATAATAAAACGATGACTGATTTTTACGGAAAAGACGGGAATGGTAATGTGTTTCTTGAAGAACAATATATTCGATACAAATACAGAACTATCAATCATACAGTAGCTGTAAACGGATTCTTTAAAGGACAAACAAAAAATTATTTTGCAGAATTACTTTTAAAAAAGCAACAAGGTGATAATTTTTCTGTATTAGAACAAGGTCAAAATTACAGAATGAATATTGACAAAGTGAGCTTTAATTCGGGAATCATTAAAGTAAAAAACGGGATTACTTCTTACTGTTTTGAAGCAGGAGTCAATGCAAGCCAACAAAAATATATTGATCTTTTAGGTAGTACTCACAAAGAATTGACAGATCTAGTCATTCATACTGACTTTAATACCGATTTTTATATTAATGATCAAAATAAAATCAATTTTAAAACCAGTATCCAATATTACACAGCATTACAAGAAGAACTTACAACAGTAAAGCTTTCTTCAGAAAATTTATTTTTAGACAATGTAGTAATTCCGGATCATGCTTATGATGTTACAGATAAACTAGGCGCAGCAGTAACGTTAAATTATCAACATAAATTATCTAATAAAAAAGAGCTTCGTATTTTTGCAAACTGGAATTCATTAGTTGCTTTAAACAATGAATACAAAAAATATTATTCAAGTCTAAATACTTCAGCAAATAACAATTATACTATTGGCTTAGCCATTATTTACTAGTAATGAAAAAAATAAAAATTATTGCTCTATTAGCAGGTTTTATTACCTTATTATCCCTTAGAAGCAAATCAGAATCTGATGAAATTTATTATTCTATTTCTGAACTTAGAAAACTATACAGTAGTGGCGACATCACTAAATACCCAAAAGCAGAAGTTGACAGCAGTGTAATTAACTTTCAGGAAATTGGGGTTTTACCTCCGGTTGTATTTCCTGAAGATAATCCTTATAGCGAAGCCAAACGAGAATTAGGTAAAATTTTATTTTTTGATCCCAGATTATCTTCTTCCAATCAAATTTCTTGTGCTTCCTGCCATGATCCTGAATTGGGTTGGGGCGATGGAAAAAGAGTTTCTAACGGACATGACAGAGCTCCGGGAAAACGAAATGCCAGAACCATAATCAATAGTGGTTATGCTACTTTATTATTTTGGGACGGTCGAGCAAAGTCATTAGAAGATCAGGCTAAATTTCCTATCGAAGACGAAAAAGAAATGAATCACGATATCAAAAAAGCCGTTAAAAGAATTAAAAAACTAAAAGGATATAAATCTCTTTTCAAAGACGCTTTTGGTGACGAGCAAGTTACTGACGAACGCATTATGAAAGCTATTGCTACTTTTGAACGAACTGTGGTAAGCCGCAAAAGCCGATTTGATAAATTTATTGAAGGCGATTCTACGCAACTTTCCGATCAAGAAGTATTAGGTTTACATTTATTCAGAACCAAAGCACGTTGTATCAATTGTCACAATTCTCCTTATTTCTCTGATAACCAATTTCACAACGCAGGTTTAACCTATTACAAGCGAGAATATGAAGATCTAGGTTTATATAATCTCACTAAAAAGCCTGAAGATGTAGGCAAATTCAGAACACCTTCACTACGTGAAATCATGAAAACAGGACCTTACATGCACAATGGTCTTTTCCCTGAAATCAGAGGCGTTTTGAATATGTACAATGCCGGTATGCCTAATCTAAAGCCTAAAGAAAATGAGAAAGACGATATTCTTTTTCCAAAAACATCGCCTTTACTTCAAAAATTAAATTTAGACAAGTCAGAATTAGATGCTTTAGAGGTATTTTTAAATAGTATTACTTCTGTAATTTATAGAGAACCTGCTCCTAAAGAATTACCCATGTAATACATTTAACCAATTTTTACTGAAGTCATTGTTAATGATCCAGCCACTAATTTATCGTTAAAAAACTCAACGTTATCATTATCGGTTTGCAAAGCCAGAGCATAAATCAACGGATAATAATGATCTGGTGTCGGAATGGCTAAAGTAGCTGCTTTATTCAAGCTTGGGTAATCAAATAAGGCTTTATGATCTTTATTCATAATTTTGTTTTTGAATATTTCATTCATTTCGATTGCCCAATCATATCCGAAATTATCAACATTCATTTTGTCCCAAGCCACCATACGCAAGTTGTGCACCATGTTTCCGCTACCTATAATCAGCACTCCTTTTTTACGCAAAGCTAAAAGTTGTTTGGCCACTTCATAATGGTATTGCGCCGGTTTATAATAATCGATACTCAATTGCAAAACCGGAATATCAGCATTAGGATACATGTGTTTCACTACCGACCAAGTTCCGTGATCTAATCCCCAATCGTGGTCTAGTTCAACAGCCGGATTAGTGATTAACTTTTGAATTTCAGAAGCCAAACCGGGTTCACCCGGAGCCGGATATTCTACTTCAAACAGTGCACGTGGAAAACCTCCAAAATCGTGAATCGTTTTCGGTTGGTTCATAGCAGTTACAAAAGTTCCTTTGGTCAACCAATGTGCTGAAACTACCACAACAGCTTTAGGTTTAGGTATCTCCTGCCCCATTTTTTCCCAACGACGTGAAAATTCATTATCTTCAATAGCATTCATGGGCGAACCATGACCTATAAATAAAACCGGCATCAGGGTATCATTTTCTTTCAAATCCTGAGTCCAACTATAAAACGGTTGTATATTCATCATAACTGTACCTCCTGCAATTAATTTTAAAAAATCATTTCTTTTCATAACAACATTTGTATATACAAATGTAATACCATTTTTTGAATTGGCAGTATATATTTAGAAAAAATTAATTATGAAAACAATTGGATACCAAGATGTTTAGCAACCAAGAAAAAATTGAAAAGATTGAGTAAAAAAGCAAACCATAATGAGTAATTAATTTCATCAGTTCGTTTAAGAATTTCAATAATTCCGTAAAAAGGCAGCCATAATGTCAGACACCAAATAGGAATCCAAATCACAGAAAAACGCAATCCAAAGAAATAAATTTCCGGAAATAACTGAATAATTCCAATAACTAAAAGAAAAGTAGAAAACAAACTCAATATGACATAAATCTTATCTTTCATGCTCTAACGAATTAAAAAAATCTAAAGCTCTCAACTCAGCATACGAATACTTGCTATCTTTTAACGGATACGCACAATGTCCACCATGTTTTGGTGTTTCCAAATAAATAAAATCATTTTTAGAAGCCAATTGTACCGGAAAACAACCTTCCCCTAAAAAGGGATCATCTAAAGCATTTAAAACTAATATTGGTTTTTGAATATTCTCAATACTTCGGGCAGGCGAAACCTGATAGTAATAATCTTTACCATCAATAAATCCGTGCATTGGAGCTGTGAAATTATCGTCTAAATCGTCAAAGTTCTTTACTTTATTCAATTTTTTCAGATCAATCAAATCAGGGAATTGTTTAGCCTTGATTTTTAGCTTTCTAGTCAAATCAATCATGAAATTTTTCATATACACTTGGTTGAACCCTTTCTTTAACGAATCGGCACTCGCTTTGACTTCTACCGGTACCGAAACGGAAACTCCGGCTTTAATTCGTTCGTCAATTGTAGACATTCTTCCGAAATAATTCATGACTTGCGCGCCGCCCATAGAATAACCAATCAAATACAATTCCGAAAAACCTTTGGAAAGCGCAAACTGAATTACAGCATCTAAATCGTCAATCGTAGCATGATGATACAAACGAGGCAAACGATTCATTTCGCCACTACAACTTCTGTTATTCCATGCAAAAACAGAAAAATCGTTTTTCAAAAAATAATCAGCACAACTATTAATATAAGTTCGTTGCGAATTTCCTTCTAATCCATGACAAAGCACTACTGCTCTTTTTGCATTGGTCACTTTATAATCAACCGCCAAAAAATCGCCATCCGTTAATTCTAAAATTTCCCTTTGGTAATCAGGCGCAGGAAAACTTTTAAACTTTCCAGCGTAAATTGTGGAAATATGAGGATTCCTATGAATAAAAGGAACCGAATTGTTGTATCTTGAATGTTCTATAAATGGCATACTCTAATTTAAGAATTTGTTTTCAAAAAAATAACCCTGTAACTTAATTTATACAGGGTTTTTATTTTAAACTTTCACCAAGAAAATTCCGTTTTCTTTAATATCTATTATTTTAGCTTTGTACAAAGATCCGACTGCTTTTTTAAACGCTTTTTTACTCATTTGCAAAATGGTTTTTATCTCTTCGGGATGACTTTTATCGTGCAACCCTAAGAAACCATTATTTGCTTTTAATTCGTCAATAATCAACTGAGCGTCTTCATCAATAGCTGCTGTTCCTATTTTTTTGAAGGAAACGTCAATTTTTCCATCGGGACGTACTTGTTTGATATATGCTTTCGTTTTTTTACCTAATTTAAGATCTTTAAACACTTCATCGGCATACGCTAAACCTTTATATTGGTTTTCAATAATGACATTCACTCCCATATCGGTAAAATGTGAAATCATTACTTCTACTTCTTCATTAGGCTCAAAAGCCGGAATTTCAGTTGAAAAATACTTTTGAACTTTACTTGTTGCTGCTAAACGATTGGTTTTTTCGTCCAAATACATATAAATCAAATAGCGCTTACCTACTTCCATTGGTTTAGATTGCTCTTTGAACGGAACAAAAAGATCTTTCTCTAATCCCCAATCTAAAAAAGCTCCAAATTGATTGATGTAGTTTACTTTTAAATGCGCAAATTCATGCAGTTTTACGTATGGTTTTAAAGTAGTCGCCACCGGACGTTCTTCATGATCCAGGTAAATGAAAACTTTCATTTCATCACCAACGAAAAATTCCTTTGGAACATATTTTTTAGGTAACAAAACATCGTTTTCTTCATCTCCTAAAAACAGACCTACTTTAGTATCGCGTAAAACTTTAAGTATATTGTATTCTCCTATTTGCAACATTTTCTTTTAAATATGAGGCAAAGGTAAGCAAATGCTTTGGAATTAGATTCCGATTTCTAATTGTAAACGCAAATACCAATTATTTTTTACATCGCCGGTGTAATATTCCTTTTCGTCAAAAGTTAATTCGGCTTGCATTTTAAAAGCATGTTCTCTTAAATATTTGGTCACGCCAATAGTATATTGTTTTTGATCTGGCGTAAAAGGCTTAATTTCTTCAGCAACAAATTGGTTTGAAAATCGACCGATAACTTCAAAATTATTTTTAAAAATATAACTCAACTGGTAATCTGTTCCCCAACCGGCGTATACATAATTAAAATCGGTAACATCATCAGGATTATATGTAACCAAATCTTTAGCTTGGCGCTGCATGTAAGCACTCATAAAAGCCCAACCATTGTATTTTAGCATGGCATCTGCAAAATAAGAACGAGTGGTTCTAGGTGAATACAATAATTGTCCTAATTGTCCATTGGTTCTGACTGCTCTGTTATTCTGTTGGAATGCACCCGAAATCATCAATTTAGGCGTTTCCTCTCTAGCCATATCTCCTTCAAAATAAATACCCCTTTTCTTAAATGAACCAAAAGGCATTAGTTCAAGTTTACCAGTTAGAGCCACTCCATCATCAGAAGTCTGCGTCCAATTTCGTCCTTCTCCTGTCGATACTGCTGTTTTTATATTATAGGAGAAAGCATCTTTTTCTTCATTTAAATAATACGCTTGAAAACCAAAATCACGGTCAATAGTAAATTTTGCATTATTAATACTTCTATCCGTTAATTGCAAAGCCCCTGAAGAATTAACACGCTGACGGTTCCCTGGTAATTTTGTTTGTCCGAACATAAAATTCCAGTGCTTACTTGGTCGATAAATAAAAACAGCGTCACGAATAATATTGATATTGTCGCCATCATGAACCGAACCTACATCTCCTGGTGCAAAAGACAACTGAATAACATATAAAAAATGAGGATTCCAAACATAACCGTCTAAACGTAAACGCAAACGGCGAATATGCGCTTCATAACGATTGTCTTTGCCTTCTTCGTTAAAATAAGTGACTCTGTTTTGCATTCGAAAACGAATGTTTAACTGAAATAAACTATCAGGTGAAGTCATTCCTAGTCCTTTACCATAACTGTAATACGGTAAAGCTTCAAGCCTAATATCGTTATTCTTTAAAGAATCCATTTTCTGAGAATTTGCAGAAAAAAGGATAAAAAATAGCAATACAGTAAAAAAAGATCTCATTGTTGTTGTGTTGTTGTTAATTGAACTGCAAAAATAAAATTATTTAGTATAAAAGATTATTCTTTACTTAACTTTGTAAAAAATATTAAATTATGTCAAATGCTTATGTGGGATACCACTTCAAAGTAGATCCTAGAGAATTAGGTAGCGAAATTTTAATAGCTGAATTAGGCGAACTTCCTTTTGAAAGCTTTATAGAAACAGAAGAAGGTCTTTCAGCATATATTCAAAAAGATTTATGGTCAGAAGACATTTTAACTGATGTTCATATTCTTGAAAATCCAAATTTTAAAGTTGAATATACTATCGAACAAATTGAGCAAGTGAACTGGAATGAAGAATGGGAAAAAAATTTCGAACCTATTGATGTAGACGGAAAATGTTATGTTAGAGCACCATTTCATGAAACAGCCAATGCCCCTTACGAAATTGTGATTGAACCTAAAATGAGTTTTGGAACCGGACACCACGAAACCACTCACATGATGATTCAACATTTGTTAGAAACTGATGTTAAAGGTAAAAAAACGCTTGACATGGGATGCGGAACGGCTATTTTAGCCATTTTAGCCGAAATGAAAGGAGCTCAACCTATAGATGCTATTGACATTGATAACTGGTGTTACTTGAATTCTATTGAGAATATTGAGCGTAACAATTGCCATCATATCACAGTTTATGAAGGTGATGCTGCTTTATTAGAAGGCAAAAATTACGATGTAATTATAGCAAATATCAATAGAAATATTCTTTTAAACGATATGCAAACGTATATTGATTGTTTAAACGAAAACGGAGTTTTGTTATTAAGTGGTTTTTACCGAGAAGATATTGCAGTTATTGACGAAAGTTGTACTGCTAAAGGTTTGAAATTTGAAGGACAAAAAGAACGCAATAATTGGGTTGCTTTGAAATACACCAAATAATTTTAAAAATTTTATTAATTTTGCACTGATATTCAAACTTTTAACTAAAATAAAATGAGCACACTCGAACAAGTACAGGAAGAAGTTTTAGTAGAAGAACAAATAGGTATTAACCATGAAATCATTTTGTTTAATGATGATGTAAATACCTTTGACCATGTTATAGAAACGCTTATCAAAGTTTGTGAACATGATGCTTTACAAGCGGAGCAATGCGCTATTTTGGTTCATTATACCGGAAAATGTACTGTAAAAACCGGAAGCTATGATGATTTGAAACCGCAGTGTTCAGCCTTATTAGATGCCGGTTTAAGCGCTGAAATACAATAAATAAAAAATCCCGAAGTTTTTGTTGACTTCGGGATTTTTTTTATTTGATTTTAGTTTCCCATTGCAAGCCACTAATATCTACTAGTTGTATTTTGACCACTTGATTTTTTATTCTCTGAAAATCATTGGACACAAAATTCAATTGCGCTTTGGCTCCTAAAGGCAACACTAAACTATGCTTACCCGGTTTAACCTTTGCGATGTAATAATTTTTAATTTCATTGGGTTTCAATTTAGAAAGTTCTTTCTGATTCATTGACCATATCACCTGATTATCTGCATCTAAAAGATTTATTTCTATTAAAAATGAACCATATACATCGGCTCCTTCTACCCTATACACATCCATTTGTAATGTATCAGAAGTCAAAATAGCGTTGGAAATTTCAACTTTAGGTTTTACAGATTTGTTGTGTAATGTTCCCCAAAGTCCTCCATGAAAAACTTGGTTTGTATACAGCGTTAGTCCCAAAACAATAACAGCTGTAAGAGGCACAACCGTATTCAACGTTTTTGCTTTCCAAGGTAAATCTCCTGAAAAAAAGAGAGGAAACCCATTTTTATTTGTAAAAGTGCTATTTTTTTGCTTGAGCAAATGATCTAAGGAAAAAGTTCCTCCTCCTGAAAAAAACAACATCACTCCGGAAGCTATCCCTAAAACACCTATTTGCCATTCATCTAAACAAGTTGTGCCCAACCAACCCGAACCTAATAAAATTCCCATAGCCAAACTAAACACCCCTACACTCATTAAACGTGTTGCTAATCCTAAAATAATGCACAAACCAACTAAACCTTCTATGACGGTAAACGAAATCATTGCCTTATGTAAGGTTTCCGGATGGGTAACTAAATATTCTATAATGGGTTTTATACCCATGGCATTGGGCAAAAAATGATTGAACTTCTCGCCGATATAGCCCGATAATTCGGGATCTAATTTATTTTCTAAAATGGTTCTGCGCCAGAAAGCAGAAAAATAAGTCCAGCCTACTACTAAACGTAATACTAATGCAAATAGTGCAGCTAGATCATACGAAGATTCTTGTGTTTTCATATTCTCTTTATTTTGTTAAAAACTCTTTTTATTTCCTAAAGGAAAACTGATTTTTTAACTACACAAGATTAATTTTTAGTTGCTGAAACAGTACATAAAATGGAATTGAAGTTCTCGCCTTTTGACGAGTTTGAAGTATCACTTTATTACTCCAGTTTTTTATTGCATTAAAACCAGAAGGAACTATTTCGAGGAATATTCCACCATCTGCTATTGGTGCATTTTTCCGAACCTGCTGCTTTGAGTAGAATTGTAAATTACACTCTTTTTTACAGGTCGTTTTGATTTGAACATTCGATTTTGAAACCTCAATATCTAAACTTCGTTCTATAAAATTGCGAACTTTACATGGAACAAATACTAGCAACAAGGCTAAAAAAACTCCTTTTAAAAAAGAAGTTTGTCGCTTTTTTACTTGTCTGTTATTTATCGTAACCATTCGCTTTTTAGTTTTGTCAATTGAGTTTTGGTATTAACCAATTGTTCTACAAGTATTGCTCTACTCTTTTCTAAATCTTCAATTTTTAAGTATTTTGCCCAATCGTCTTGATAAAGAATACTTTTGATTTCTTTAATGCGTTTGGCTGTTTCTGTGGCTGTTCGCAAGAATTGTCCGTTATAATTCGGAGCGCTTTTGTGTTGGTAATTTACTTTGTTTTCGATCCAATCGACGACGATAAAAAACAAAGTATCGGTTTCATTATTCGGATAAAAATCGGTCCAATGGGCAAAACCACATACTACATTTTGATTCTTATAGTCGGTTGTTTCGGTTAAAATCCAACGGCAATTAGCAGCTCTTCCCCAGTGGCTTGATCTGCGATACACACCTTCATCGGTAAAACAATATTCACTACCCGATTTACTTTTGTAAGTAAAGAGTATTTGCAACTCTTCTTCCTTTGGAATTTGCTTAAAAATACAAAATGTGTGTTTGTGAAAATTGCTTCGGTTGTAAACTTTCATGAACTTTTAACTTGTTTTGATCTTCAATAAATCTTCCAAGCCCAATTCTTTTATTGAAATTTCACGCATTTCTACTTTTCTGATTTTTCCGGTAATGGTCATTGGAAAACTGTCTACAAATTTCCAAAATTTTGGCACTTTGTAATGTGCGATTTGGTCTTTGCAAAACAACATCAATTCTTCCTGAGAGAGCTCGGTACTTGCTTTTAATTTGACCCAAGCCATAATTTCTTCTCCGAATTTTTCATGTGGAATTCCGATAACCTGAACATCTTCAATCAGATCATGGGTATATAGAAACTCTTCAATTTCTCTAGGCGAAATATTTTCTCCTCCTCTGATAATTACATCTTTAATCCTTCCTGCAATATTGATATAGCCTTCGTCATCCATAACAGCCAAATCGCCGCTGTGCATCCAATTAGCATCATCAATCACGAAACTTGTCGCCTCCGGGTTTTCCCAATATTTCAACATCACCGAATAGCCTCGCGTACACAATTCACCCGATTCGCCTCTTTGTACAATTTCTCCGGTATCAGGATTGACAATTTTTATTTCCAAATGATCCTGAATCGTCCCAACAGTACTTACTTGTTTTTCCAATGGTGCTCCGATTAACGTTTGTGTGGATACCGGCGAGGTCTCTGTCATTCCGTAGCAAATGGAAACTTCTTTCATGTACATTTTAGATTGTACTTGTTTCATTACTTCTACCGGACAAGGAGAACCTGCCATTACTCCGGTGCGTAAACTGGTTAAATTAAACGAATCGAAATTCGGCAATTGCAATTCGGCAATAAACATCGTTGGCACGCCATAAAGCGATGTACATTGTTCTTTTTCAACTGCTTCCAAAGTTAATTGCGGATCAAAACTTTCCGCAGGAATCACCATTGCCGCTCCTGATGTGGTACATGCTAAATTTCCGATCACCATTCCGAAACAGTGATAGAAAGGCACAGGAATACACACTTTGTCTTTTTCAGTATAATGCAAACGTTTGCCAATGAAATAGCCATTATTTAAAATATTATGATGCGAGAGTGTTACTCCTTTTGGAAAACCGGTTGTTCCCGAAGTATATTGAATGTTTACAGGATCATCAAACTGAACATGAGCTTCAACTTGAGCAAGAGTTTCATCCGAAATTGTAGATGCCAGAGCTAATAATTGTTCCCAATCCTGATCTAAATATAGTGTCTGTTTTAACTTTTTACAGAATTTCTCGGATTTTTTGACAATCTTCTTGTAATCGCTTGTTTTAAACTGAAGTGCCGAAATCAATACTTTGGTTCCCGATTGGTTCAAAACATAAATCAATTCACTAGAACGATACGCCGGATTAATATTCACTAAGATAACGCCAATTCGAGCGGTTGCATATTGTAATAACGTCCATTCATAACGATTGGGTGACCAAATTCCTACTCTATCGCCTTGCTGAATTCCTAATGCTAAAAGTGATTTGGCTAATGCTGTAGTTTGTTGCCAAAATTCTTTATAGGTAGCTCTGTAATTTTGTTGTAAAGCAACTAAGGCAATATTATCCGGGAAATTATCTACTGTTCTTTTTAAGTTTTGTCCAATGGTTTCTCCTAATAATGGAATATCAGAAGGACCACTTACGTATGCAATTGATGTCATCCTATTCTACTTTTTAAGGATAACAAATTTATAGCTATTTAACTAAAACAGACAATTATTAACACTTTTTATTCGTGAAACGTTATCAAAAATCTAAGCTACAATTCAAAACCATTGAATATATTTTGCCCTACTCCGCTTCTTTTCAATAAGTTAAAATGCGATTTTACGGCATCTAAAGCAGGATAACAAGTGTAAGGTAAATTGTACTCTGCTGCATATTTTTTAATAATTGGCGTAATGTATGGATAATATGTATGTCCAACGGTTGGAAACAAATGGTGCGCCACATGATGTGTAAATCCTCCATACAGAAAATCGGCTATAGGATTTCCGGCACTAAAATCTTTAGTTACCGTCAATTGGTGTTCCGCCCAAGTTAAATCAAATTTACCATCTTCCGGCGGCATTGGAAAAACCGCTTCTTCATCAACGTGGGTAGAAATTAATGCTACAACTCCTAAAATACTCGATAGCAAGTGCATAATAAACCAAGCTAATAATATCGTTGAAAATTGTTGGTTCAAAACCAAGTACGGAACGCCCAACATATAAAACAGGTTGAATATTTTGGCTGCAAATAATTTAAAGTATTCTATTTTTGGAATGGTATATACTCTTTTTAAGTAATTGTCTTTGGTGCCAAAAAAGTCTTTAAAATCACGACTAAATAACCAAATCAACGTGTAAAAAGGATATAAAAACCACATATAAATATGTTGGTATCGGTGAAAACTATACCATTTACTATTCGGAAATAAACGTACTAAATCACTTTGTTTGATATCACAATCCCAATTTTGTACATTGGGATACGGGTGATGCAATTGTATGTGACGTTGAATCCAAACTTCACTGTTACTTCCAAATAATTCCACTACGTGACAAAACAACCGATTTTGCTTTTTACTGAAGAAAACCGCATCATGAGCAGCATCGTGAAAGGAATTCACAAACAAAATAATCATACTGAATCCCATTAAAATATAAAAAGTAAATAAAGCCGGGGTATTATTTCCAAATAAAAGGATACAAGCATAGAAAGCACAATACAAAAACAATAAAAGTAGTGCCTTAAAAATATTCTTACGTTGGATACTTTTGTCTTGAAGCACATTTTCTTGTACTTCTTTGATCAATTTTTTAAAAAAATCTTCTTTTGATGGTCTCTTAAAGGTAGGCCTTACTAGGTTTTCCATGAAAAAATCATTATTCACACAAAAATAAAACTTTTTAAAAAACTAAACTATTATTTTATCGTAACTTTTGTTACATACATTTACCATCGGAAAAGGTTACCTTTACACTACCAATAAATAAAAACAAAACTATTATAACTAAAAAATGAAAGAACTACTACAACAATCATACGGCTATATATTTGAAGAAGAACTCATTGAAGAGATCAACAAAGTTGCTACTTATAAAGAATTCAAAGCAGACGATTATTTAATTGAAATCGGCGATTACATCAAAACGATGCCTTTACTCTTAAGTGGTGCCATAAAAATTTTGCGTGAAGATGATAATGGAGACGAATTATTGCTTTACTTTTTAGAAAGAGGCGACACTTGCGCTATGACACTTACTTGCTGCATGGGACAAGCCAAAAGTAAAATTCGTGCAGTTGCCGAAACCGACGGAACTTTACTGATGATTCCTGTTGAAAAAATGGAAGAATGGTTGACCAAATACAAAACCTGGCGAAACTTCGTTTTTGACAGTTATAACATTCGTTTAAAAGAAATGCTAGAAGCTATTGACACTTTAGCTTTTATGAACTTAGACGAACGTTTGTACAAATACTTAACCGATAAAGCCAAAGTTTTAGGCAGTACCGAAATCAATACGACACATCAAGAAATTGCTTATGAAATGCATACTTCCCGAGTAGTGGTTTCCCGATTATTGAAAAGTTTAGAGCTTCATGGAAAAATAAAACTCAACCGTAACAAAATTGAAATTCTAGTATTGTAATGGAAACTCTTGGCTATTTAGGAGCATTACTCATCGGACTAGTTTTAGGCTTAACAGGCGGTGGTGGTTCTATGTTGACGGTACCGGTGTTGACTTATTTACTGCATATTAATCCGGTAACAGCAACGGCTTATTCCCTATTCATTGTGGGAACAACCTCCGTTTTTGGTGCCATTCACAATTATCAAAAAAAATTAGTCGACGTTAAAAACGGATTCATATTTGCCATTCCGTCATTTGTTGGCGTTTACCTTACTCGAAAGTTTTTGGTTCCATTGCTCCCCGATTTTATTTTCCAAAGCGATAATTTCTCAATCAGCAAAGGTTCGTTTTTGATGATCTTTTTTGCAATTGTTATGCTTTTGGCTTCCTATTCGATGCTGAAAACTAAAAAAAACACCAGTGAAACTAAAGAAACCTCACTTACTATTTTATTGTTTCAAACTTTTTTTATTGGAATTGTAATTGGTTTTGTGGGCGCAGGAGGTGGCTTTTTAATTATTCCAACTTTGGTTTTGTTTGCTCGCCTTTCCATGAAAAAAGCAATTGGAACTTCTTTATTCGTTATTTCAATGAATTCCCTTATTGGTTTCATTGGCGACGTTCAAAACTTAACAATCGACTGGAAATTTTTATTGGGTTTTACCGCTTTTTCCATTATCGGAGTTTTTATAGGATCTTACTTTAGTAAATTTATAAACGAAAAACTGTTGAGAAAAGGATTTGCTTTTTTTGTTTTAGCAATGGCATTGTTTATTTTATTTAAAGAATTGTTATAATGTAACTGTAGTTACTTATTTTTTATGAAAAGTTCCCTAATTTTACACTTAGAAAACTAAAAAATGGTCTTATGAAAGTAGAACAAATTTATACAGGATGTATCGCTCATGCTGCTTATTATATTGAAAGTGATGGTGAAGCTGCGATATTTGATCCTCTACGTGAAGTACAACCTTATATTGATAGAGCCCAAAAAGATAATGCAACCATCAAATATATCTTTGAAACCCATTTCCATGCCGATTTTGTTTCCGGACATTTAGATCTGGCAAAAAAAACAGGTGCCCAAATTGTATATGGTTCAACGGCAAAACCCAATTTTGAAGCTATCATTGCTGAAGACGGACAAGAATTTAAAATCGGAAAATATACCATAAAAGCCATTCATACACCGGGACACACTTTAGAAAGTACTTGTTACCTTCTTACCGATGAAAACGGTAAACAACACGGCATCATTACAGGTGATACGTTATTTATTGGTGACGTTGGTCGTCCGGACTTGGCTCAAAAATTGGTAGAAAACCTAACACAGGAAATCTTAGCCGAAAAATTATTCCATTCGCTACGTGATAAAATCATGCCTTTGGCTGACGATTTAATTGTATATCCCAATCACGGTGCCGGAAGTGCTTGTGGTAAAAACATGAGTAAAGAAACTACCGATACTTTGGGCAACCAAAAGAAAACGAATTATGCGTTGCGCGCCGATATGACCGTTGAGGAATTCAAAAAAGAGCTTTTAGACGGTTTAACGCCTCCTCCTGCTTATTTTCCTCAAAATGTGATGATGAACATTCAAGGCTATGAAAGTTTAGACGACGTAATGCAAAAAGCCAACAAACCACTTGCTCCTGCTGAATTTGAAGCTGTGGCTAACCAAACGGAAGCTTTAGTTTTAGACGTGAGACACGAAAGTGAATTTGTAAAAGAACACGTTCCGGGATCTATTTTCATTGGTTTACACGGTCAATTTGCCCCTTGGGTTGGTGCCTTAATTAAAGATGTGAAACAACCTATTCTTTTAATTACACCGGAAGGCAAAGAAGAAGAGACCGTGACTCGTTTATCAAGAGTTGGTTTCGACAACACCTTAGGCTATTTAAAAGGTGGCGTTGAGGCTTGGAAAGCTGCAGGATTTGAAACTGATTCTATGGCTTCGGTAAGTCCGGAAGAGTTTGCAAAACACTACAAAGATGCTATTGTTATTGATGCCAGAAAACCTGCCGAATACACCGCTGAGCATATTGTTAATGCCAAAACCATTCCCCTTGATTTTTTAAACGATCATTTAGCAGAAGTACCTAAAGACGAACCTTTTTATGTGCATTGCGCCGGCGGTTATCGTTCAGTCATTTGGTCGTCTATTATGAAAGCTCGAGGCTACCACAACATGATCAATGTAGAGAAAGGAATGGGAGGAATAAGAAACACTAATGTAGAATTAACGCAATATGTTTGCCCTTCTACTTTAAAGTAAAACATATACTTTTAAAGAGAATCAGGCTATTAGCCTGATTTTTTTATGAAATAATTAATATAAATATTGCTTTTAAAAACCCTGAAAAGGAGTAATTTTGTCCAAACTTTAACACAAAAGAACAATTTATGAAAAAACTTGCTTTATTAGCAGTAACCGCTTTAGCTTTCGTTTCCTGTCAAAAAGGTACTGAAAATGCGTTTACCATCACCGGAAACACTAAAGGAGTTGACAACGGAACAAAAGTGTATTTACAAGTTCAAGGAGAAAATGAATTAGTAGCCAAAGATACCGTGACTGTTGAAAACGGAAAATTTGAATTTAAAGGTGATGCTTCGGTTCCTGAATTAGGTTTCTTAACTATAGAAGGAAACAACGGGATTCCTTTTATCTTAGAAAATGGTGCTATCGAAATCACTTTTGATAAAGATTCATTAGAAAATAATAAAATTGCCGGAACTGCAGAAAATGAGATTTTTCAAGATTTTTCAAATAAAAATGCTGTAGTTTACAAAAAGATAATGTCTTACCAACAAAACAACCAAGAGAAATTCATGACAGCTCAGGCAACTCAGGACACGGCAACGATGAATGGATTAATGAGAGAATTGGAAAAATTCAAATCAGAATTATCGACTGTACCTGCAGAAATCATTACTAAAAACCCTAAAAGTTTTGTAAGCATTCTATTAACCGAGAATCAGTTATTACGTCAAGAAATTACCGTTGATGAAGCTAAAAAACGTTTTGATAATTTCGAAAAAAGCTTATTAGAAACCAGAGCGGCTAAAAGCATCGATAAGATTGTAAAAGCGGCTAATTCGGTTGAAATCGGTAAAAAGGCACCGGATTTTTCAGCTAAATCACCGGAAGGAAAAGAAATCTCTTTAAAAGAATCTTTAGGTAAAGTAACCATTATCGATTTTTGGGCTTCGTGGTGTGGTCCTTGCCGTATGGAAAACCCTCACGTGGTAGCCTTATATAACCAATACCATGAAAAAGGCTTAAACATCATTGGAGTTTCTTTAGACAAAGACGAAGCAAAATGGAAAGAAGCTATTGCTAAAGACGGTCTGACATGGACTCATATTTCTAATTTAAAATTTTGGGAAGACCCTATTGCTGAAAAATACAATGTAAAAGCAATTCCGGCTACATTTATTGTAGATGCAAACGGAATTATCATTGCAAAAGACTTAAGAGGTGCTGAATTAGATACTAAGTTAAAAGAGCTTTTTGGCGAATAATTCCTCTTAAAATACCATTTATAAAAAAATCTCCTTTTGGGAGATTTTTTTATGTTTTTCATTTACAAATACTTAAAAAATAATTTAAAAAATAATGTCCTTTGTGTTTGTAAGTTTTAAAAACAATCCTATATTTGCAACCTCTTACAAGATAAGCACAGGCTGGGGAGATACTCAAGCGGCCAACGAGGGCAGACTGTAAATCTGCTGGTTACACCTTCGCAGGTTCGAATCCTGCTCTCCCCACGAATAAATAGAATCAACAAAAAACGTCAAGCTTTGCTTAGGCGTTTTTTTATTGATTTTATTTTCAAAGCGTAGCTTTGCAGGAAAAGCGAAGCTAATCCTGATTTCGTGATATTGCATATCTAAAAATCAAGTTTACTTTTATAAATGTTTTGGGATTTTTTGTTTGAGTAAGGTTTCCTTACTCAGGATCACGAGCGAAGCGAGTAATCTATCTTAAATACTTTATCTAAACGTTTTTTTGAAGTTTTATATTCAAAAGCGTAGCCAAGACCGTTTCACAAGCGATATTTTAAACGAATATAAGCTTCCCCTTCAGGATAACAAACAAAAAACAAGTAATCCTTCCCAAATGTTTTATTTAAATGTTTTTGTTCATTCTATTTAAAACAGGACTCTGAATTGAACACAATCAAAGAATAAATATCCTTAACTGCAAAGAAATATAACAATGCTCCTCTCTTAACATTTAA